>JAQWSX010000091.1 GCA_029242935.1 Akkermansiaceae bacterium | reverse complement strand
TTGTGAGAACGTTGGTGATGCCCGATTTCAGGGAAGAAATTCCCAAGTCTAAAAGGACATCGTGCCAGTCGGTTTCAAACTCCGGCGAGGAATAGCGGGCATCCACCTTAGGCGCAAAATTTCGCAGGTGATCAGACACCTTTCCGAGCCGCTCACGCAACCCGTTCATATCTTCAAATCCTCCCACAAACTCACCGTAGCGCTGCTTATCCGACAGCGGCAAAGCGCCCCCCTTTGCAGCCGCCAACTGGCCAATTCTCTCCAACATTCCGGACCGCGCCTCATGCTGCTTGCGGATCTCGCCTTTTGAAATCCCTCCGTAAAGAGTCTGGTAAAGATGGTTCGGATTCGAATGCATGAAGATGGGCTGCCCAGCTCCGCTCGCCGAAAGGTTTGCAACAGTTGGCTTGGTCTTCATGTTCTCCAGCGAGTCCATCCCGACACACAAATGAGGCAACAAGGTGTCAGGCAGAGCCTTACTCAGCTCATAATCAATCGTTGAAGCACTAGGTGGCACTCCATCGCTACCACGATATCCACCCAGAGCACCAAAGAAGGCACTGTGCGATGGACTGGTATGAATTCCGTGCAGGCCACTTATGATATGCAAGCGGTCCTTAAATGGCTCTAACGCCGAAATTGGCTCAGGCAACTTCGCCTTAGCGAGGGAGCCGCTATGTCTCATTCCGTCAGGAATACAGGTTCCGGGCTCGAAGCCTTGGTTCTGCATGAAAAAAATCACCCTTTTAGGGCCACCTGACGCGGATGAAGTCTGCCGAACACTATTTCCGAATGAAGGGAGCACGGTGGAACCAAGCGAGGCACCAAAGCCTGCGGCCAAGCTTTGAAGGGTTTTTCTACGAGTCATCATAACGAAATCGGGGTCAAATCAGATTAGTTTCAACTTAACTGAAAATACTACGTTCAGTTTTGGTACGGATTATCAACCCAAAAAGATGATCCCGCCAATTCTCAACTTCTCTAGAGATCTATGAAAAGAGACATCTGCCTCAAAGGAGCGCAAGGAAGATTTCTCAGTCCAACCCATGGTGGGAAATCTATTCACCTTGAACGATCACCACGATTCGGCGCGAGTGGGGTTGATTGCGATGTTCGAAAAGAAAGAGCCCCTGCCAGGTGCCAAGTGTCATTTGACCATTTACCACCGGAATTACCTCGCTGGTGCGAGTGAGAGCCATGCGGATGTGCGAGGGCATGTCATCCGGGCCCTCATAAGTATGAACGAAATACGGAGTATCCTCGGGAACAAGGTGGTCAAAAAAAGCATGCAGATCAGTCCGTGCGCTCGGGTCAGCATTCTCCATAATGACGAGACTTGCGCTGGTGTGCTGTACAAAAACCGTCGCCGTTCCGGTGGTAATTCCCGCTTCGGCGATAATGCTCTCTATCTGACGAGTGATCTCATACGTTCCTTTTCCAGAGGAACGGACTGAAAGGCTGGCAGCATGCGTCGGCATACGCGGGATTCTGACATGCCTTTGCCAATCAGAGCAAGCCACCCGATTGCCCAAATTAGGGGCCAGGAATCGAAATAGGGACTTTCGGAGGTGTCACAGGATTCCTCACCGGTTGCTTTGGTTCAAAGATGATCGGTTGCCTTGACGCATCAGGCTTGGCTTCGGGACCATTAGGCCACATCAAAACAACCACCAACAAGGCAGCGTATGCCACCCCAGCTCCCACAAACCATTTGCCATTATCCCTCCCACCAGACACGCGAGAATTCAAAAAACCCTTCGAAGTTTCCCCCTCATCTCGCCGGCTCCGAAATTCCTCAAGAAAATCCTCAAAGTATCCGTCCCGGGGTTCCTCGAATCGCTTGAGGCGGATGAGTTTTTGGACCTGTGTTTCTGGCTCGTTCATAAGTGAGATGAAAATTATTTGATGAACTCTTCCAAATGCCCCTGCAACTGCCGGTGCGCGTAGAAAAGCCTCGAACGAACGGTTCCTTCCGATACTTTAAGAATTTTGCTGATTTCGGCATGAGGAATTCCCTGAATATCAAACATCGTAACAACCGCTCTATGGTCATTAGAGAGCGACTGCATCGCTTCGTTCAATTTTTTTTGAAGTTCGTTCAAATCGCTTTGGTGACGGGGATTCGCAGCATGGGCTAAATCCACCATAGCCTCGTCATTCTGAATTCCCGAATCGAGATTATCGAGACTCCACGCGGCTCTACGCTTGCGCTTTTTGAGGAAATTCAAAGTCATATTCGTCCCGATCGCATAGATCCAAGTGTAAAAGGATGATCGCCCCCGAAAACGGCTGAGAGATTGATAGGCTTTCGCAAAAACATCCTGCGTGAGATCGTTCGCGTCCTCCTTGTTTGAGGTCATGTGGTAAATCATCCCATACAGTCGCGGGCTGTAATTAACAACCAGCTGATCAAAGGCTGAAGTATCCCCATTCTGGGCGCGGGCCACAAGCACGCCATCCGCATCGGCGGGGGATTCATTCGCAGGCTCGGAAGACATAAAATTTATGGGGTTCCCGGTGATGAATCATCTGACACAACTTAACGGACAGGCCAAAGCAACACATGTTCAATTTATCTTTGAAGACGATCGCTCGAGAATCACGCCAACCCAATCGGTCTCCGGCAAAATGAATTTTTCAACCTCGACACGAACCTTGCTGACCTCGAATTCGCCCAGCACTACTGCAGCAATGTCCTGGGCCAGAGTCTCAATGAGCTGGCGCTCTTTCTCGGCAGCCGATTCACGAACACGATCCGCGACCGCCTTGTAGTCAACGGTATCCTCAATACCATCGATCTCCGGAAAACGAATCACTTCAAGCGTGAGATGAACGCGCAACTTTTGAGCCTCGGCTCGCTCCTCGGCCGGCACACCAATATGCGTGAACAATTCCAGACCCCGAATCACGATCTGATCCTTCATACCCTCACAGTAGGTTGAATGATGGAATTCTCCAGCCACTGACGAAAATCGCCGAGGTGATCAAAGAAATGATGAGGGTCGCTTTGCGCTAGCCGCTCGACCGGATCGTATCCCGTGGCCACCGCGACCGACGCAATCCCTCCGTGCTTTGCAGTATCGACGTCGTGCACCATATCCCCCACAAAAGCAGTATCCGCGACCGACAAATCGTGCGCCTTTAAAATGTCGCCAATGCGCTCGCGCTTATCGATAACGCCAGCGTAAATTGCCTCAAAATGACCATGTAGACCAAAGTCGTGCGCCTGCTCCGTGAAAAGCCCCACATCCATGCTGGAGAGAACGAAACAGCGAATCTCCTGATCGCGACACCAGTCGAGCATCTCGCGTGCATGCGGTAAAACGGTCACACCTTTTGGCGATGAATTGAACGAAGTTCGAAATGTATCCTCTAAAGTTTCAATGGGAACACCGGGCAGTAGCTCTTCATAAAATTCGGGGTATGGAAGCCGAAAGCGCTGGCGGAATTCCTCTCGACTGAGCGCAGGCACATTATACTCACCCAGCACCGTGTTAGTCGCGTGAAGCGTTGGAGGGAGATCATCAACTAAGGTTCCCGACCAGTCGAAGAGAAGCGCACGATATTTCATAAACTCTGAATCTTAACCGATGGTGAGCCGGAGAGAAGTAACATTTTTAGCGCCCAACTCGCTTTGAAGTTTGCGCAGCAGGCCCGGCTTAAGTTGCTCAAGGTGATAACGCATTGCAGGCTGCAATACCTTGAGGGTAAGGCAGCCTTTCCGAAGCGAGACCGGCTCGGTTTGCTTCGCGATTAAATCGCCCGCCAACACAGACCACGCCTCTTTGACACGTTCCTCATCTAGTCCGCCTTGAACGCCGATAGATTCGAGAATTGTCTCAATGTGTGCCCCAGCCTCGCTGATATTCTTTTCGAGGTTCAGCGGTCGGGAAGCGCCAACCCATTGGCCAACGATGTCAGCCCGCATATTCCTCCGGGAAATTGATTTCTCTTTCCCGGTGCTAGGCTTCCGTCCCATGGCTCGGTTTAAGAATCCTCACCGTCGTCACCGATCGCTTCGACCGGGCAACCTTCGAGGGCTTCCATGCAGAGAGCGACTTCCTCCTCATTCTCAGCCTGTTTATAAACGTAGGAATATCCCTCGTCGTCGGAACGCTGGAAATTATCTGGTGCGGTTTCGCGGCAGAGATCGCAATCGATGCACTGGGAATCGACGTAGAACTTTCCTGCAACACTTTCGGGATTTTTGTCTTCAAGATCAGCCATGGCTTGGTGCGAGAAATGTTCTATCCCTGATCGCAAAGTGCAATCACTTTTTCCGACCATGATTCACGGGTTGCAATGATCCGCCGCGGTGACTATCTCTCTAAGCACCAATCATGCAGAATCAGCCCACCGATCCCAAAAACGAGCCTCAAAATGACTTTTGGGACCTTGGTGACGACGACCTCGATACCGATGAGGCAAAAGAATCCAGCCCGCCACAACAGCCTCCCCCCGTTTCGACACCCGACCAGAACACTCCAGAAGCTCCGCTAGAAGAAATTTTGAGCGAGCTGGACGATGATCCGCCGCCGCCGCCTCTCCCTTCCCAAAAGCCAGAACCGGCCGCCCCTTCCGAGGCCAAGACCAGCCCCCGGCGATTCCGGGTCAACGAGACTAGGCGGGAGGCAACACCTACGACTTGGATCGAAAAAATATTCATTTGGGCGCTCTTGGTTAGTTTAGTCGGTTTGGCACTCTGGGGAATCTACACCTATCTCGACGCCGCTCCAAATGGCGATCTCGCGGAATATAAGGAAGACTTTCCGATTCAAGGCGAATCCGTCACCATCGAAAGCGTCGAAACGTGGTGGCGTGAGCCCGTCCGCGACGGCGATGATCCCGACGTCGGCGTGGTGGTTGAAGCCCGCCTCATCCCCTGTGCCTCCATCAAAATCAGTGAAGGGAGCTCCGCTAATTTGCAAGTGAGCTTCCGCGATGGTGAAGACCAGCTGATCGGCGACATCCAAAACCTTTCCGTGAGCAACGGTAAATTTGAGAAAAACAGCTCGAATGAAATCTCGGTTAACGCCACTGCCGGATTCAACAATCCCACCACGATCAATCCTTACGTCAACCAGGACATCGCTCCCTGGACCCTCGCGATTGTCGAAGGCTCCGAGGGAGCCGAACCAATCGTCAAGGCCCGTATCGAAGCCAATCGCAAAGAAAAATAAAAAATCATGCCCGATAATCCTACTCCCCTCGTGCCCGTCGAAGGCTGGCACGTCATGCATCTCTACTATTCCGTTGATCACAGCCAGTGGTCACTTCTCTCCGAAGCCGAGCAACGCCAGGCCAAAACCGAACTCAGCGAATTGGTTCAGGAAATTCGCTCCTACGAGGACACTCAGCTCCTCATCTTCGCCGTCGCCACTCCAAAGGCCGACCTAGGCTTCATGCTCCTCACCCCCGACCTCCATGACGCCACTCATTTCGAAAAGCGCCTCACTCTTGCCTTGGGGCCCGACGTCCTAACCCCAACCTATTCCTACCTCTCCCAAACCGAGCGCTCGGAATACACCACCACCTCCGAACAATACGGAAAAGACACCTTGGTCGGCGAACAAGGCATGGCCGAAGGCAGCGAGGAATATGAAGCCGCCCTCAAGGAATTCGACGAACGCATGAAGCATTACCTTCAGCACCGCCTCTATCCGGTTCTCCCCGACTGGCCCGCGATCTGTTTTTACCCGATGTCCAAACGCCGCGCTCCAAACGATCACTACAACTGGTATTCCCTTGATCACGCCGCGCGCGCCAAACTCATGAAGGGCCACGCCACCACCGGCCGCAAATACTCCGGAAAAATTCTTCAACTCATCACCGGATCCACCGGATTTGACGAGTACGAATGGGGTGTCACACTCTTAGCCAAGGACACTATTGAAATTAAGAACATCGTTTACGAAATGCGCTTCGATGAAGTCTCCGCCCGCTTCGCCGACTTTGGTGATTTTTATATCGGGATGCAACTTCCGCTCAACGAACTCTTCAAACGCATTTGTCTCTAGCATTATGAAATCCCTCTGGCTTGCCATCTTCGCCTCTCTTCTATTGGCGTCATGCTCCAGCTACCAGCGGGACTTTAAGGCATCTACAAACGAGTTTCGCTCAGTCATCAAGCTCAAGCCCGCCCCCACCGGCCCGTGGGAGGGAACGTGGAAAAGTGAAGTCAACGGACATCATGGGCCGCTTTGGTGTATGATTACGAGGGATGAATCCTCACCCGAGACCTACAACTTCCGCTACCGTGCTGGTTGGGGCTTACTGCAATTCGGTGATTACACCCACCCCATCACGACCACCCTAGAGGACAGGGTCCTTTCCTTAAACCACTCAATGGCCCTGCCCAACAAATTCGGCACCTATCGTATCAAAGGCCAGGTCAGCCCGACACAATTTGAGTGCCGCTTTCAAGGTAATGGTGACAAAGGAACAATGATCCTTCAGCGCCCCCACTAGCCGTAATACGGCTCGACTGCGACTAGGACGGGTGCAGCATCCCTTGCTTCCCGCGAAGGAAAAAGATACAGCGCATAACCACCGTGGCCGCCCCCACAGTATTTTCGAGCCACACTGCCTGAGATTTCAGGCAACTCCTCCATTCCCTCCCCCAACTGGGCCGAATAGGACATCAAAACCGCCTCGGCCAGCTTGGAGATCGACTCTGCCATCACGGCCTCTCTAGCTATCGCTCCCGCATGCTCAATCAGATCGTAATCCCGTTCAAAACCCACCGACCCTGGCGTGTCGTGTTGCTTTTCGGTCCAGAGCAAACCCATGCATCCAGCCAGAAACGATCCATCTCGTTTCAAATCCAACCTCGGCCTTTCGCCACTCTTCCAGACACAAATCCCAGTTTCGCGGATCACTGCTGGATCCTGCCAACCTACGCCCAAATCTAGCTCGGACTGCACCGAATCTTTGCCATTCAACAAGGCCCAAGCTCCGCTCCCCCCCAG
>JAQWSX010000080.1 GCA_029242935.1 Akkermansiaceae bacterium | reverse complement strand
AATCACGCCTGGGTTGCGGGGATCGTCTTCGGGGATGCCGGCTTCGACCTTACCAACAAGGTCGGTCCCAACGTCGGCAGCTTTAGTGAAAATACCACCGCCAACACGATAGAAAAGAGCGACGAGAGAAGCTCCCATCGCGAAGCCTTCGAGAATCTCAGGGAGGTGATCCTTGTACGCGGGGCTTTCGGAATAGAAAGCAAAGAGGGTTCCGAGACCTAGGAGTCCCATCGCTGCGACAGTGAGCCCCATAACGGCGCCACCGGAGAAAGCGATCTTGAGAGCGCGAGCAGGTCCTGTTTCGTTGGCTGCTACACAAGTGCGGACATTAGCGAGGGTAGCCGTTTTCATTCCGATGTAACCAGCGGCCGAGGAAGCTAGGCATCCCATAAAGAAGGCGATCGACTGAGGACCCCGGTATTCCTCTTTTTGGAACAGGAAAAGAGCAAGGCCTAAGGCTATCGCAAAGAGGGCGATGAGTTTAAACTCACGGCTCATAAAGACCATGGCGCCATGATGAATTTTCTCAGCGATTTTCTCGGCTTTTCCGCCGCCGGCGCTTTGCTTTTTGATATCAAAAAAAATGATGGCCGCAAGAACGAGGCCGATGACTCCGAAGAGGGGGGTGATGAATGCTTGCATTTCGATGCTGTTTAGAACGATTGGAGAAGGGCGGACCCTGATGGCCTCTTTCCATTTGAGCAATTAAATTCCTTCATAGATGGTGAATTATTTAAATTTGTCATTCAAATTCATGTTGGGTTAGAGCGTGAAACCTACCCGTATAGGGGCAGGAAGGAAGGCGAGTAATGATTCTTGCAATTGCCGCAATTTTTGAGGATCACATCTGAGGACTTTTTACAAAACTCTTCTCTATGAAATTAAATTACTTTTACCCTTCTAATTTGCTCTTCGGAGCCTCGCTTTTCTTGTCTCCCCTTGCTAACGCCGACATCTCAGAGGGTTTGACCGAATATTGGTCTCTTGATGGGGATTACAGCGCGGGCGTTGATCCTTCTCATGAAGGGGCTTTGGTGACAAATGGGGCAGGGAGCGCAGAGTTTGTCGAAGGGAAATTTGGTCAAGCGATTGATCTCACTAACAGCGCTGGGAATCAGGCTTACGTCGTGATTGGGGGTGACGAGAACGATATGGATTTTGCGGATGGAGACATGACTCTCTCGATTTGGTATACTACCGAGGGACTTTATACAAATTGGCAGACGATTGCAGGTAAGGGAGAAGGAAACGGTTGGCGGCTTGCCCGTTCAGGCGGTAGCGGGAGTAACGTCACTTTTTCGAGCAGAAAGCCACATAATATTCCTGCTGCTTTGAACGATCAAACAGCGGGCTCGGACAAATGGCATCACTTAGTTTGTTCCGTGCAGGGTGGGGTTCGAACGGATATGTATCTTGATGGCACTTTGGTCCTATCTGATACACAGGCTTATTTCCCCCAAAACAGAAATAATCCGATGCAACTTGGAGGTAATCCAGATGCTGGCAATAGAGGCTGGAATGGCAATCTAGATGACGCTGCTGTTTGGAGCCGCGCCCTTACTGCTGAAGATGTTGCTTTGATTTGGAATGGCGGAGACGGAGCTAGTATAGCCAGTTTAATCGGCGGATCTTCCCTTCCTTTTGCGATTACGGATATCAGTTATGCACCGGACTCCGACGAAGTGACCCTCACTTGGCCCAAATCAGGCAATCGATCCTATGCGGTGAAATTTTCGACCGACTTGATCGATTGGAGTGCTGATCTTGATGATGACGTGACCAACGATCGTGATGAGAACCCGGATGATGAGTCCCAAATCACTGTTACGTTTGAATTGGCTGGTGGGCTGGAGAATCTTGGAAAGGTTTTCTTCCGTATTGAAAAGTAGTTTCAAAAAGAATAAATATTTGAAAGTCGGTGACGGATTCCCGTGGCCGGCTTTTTCTTTTGGGGCGGAACAGGAAGAATTGCCTCACAAAAAAAATCCCGATGTTGTTTTTCTGGATGAATTCATAAACCTTTGGGCATGTGGAAATCGACTCTGTTCCTTGCTGGTGGCTTCATGTTGTCAGCTTGCAGTGAAGATTCTTCTGAGAAAGAAAAAGTCGGGGGGGGTGATATCCGTGTGGAAAGTGGGGCGGGAGTCTTGGTTATTGATGAAGCGGATCTAGGGTTTCTGGATCTTAGTGGGGACCACAAATTGATCGGACCGCTTGCGGATGCTTATCGGCGACTTAATCCCGCCGAGGATGGTTGGGAGACTGAAACCTTCAGTGAAAACGTAGCAAGCCAATTGAATCTCCTCGCGGCGGAGCTCAAGAAGATTGAGGGCCTTAATGAACTCTCGGATAAGGTGAATTCTTCGCTTGGAGATTTGGTGACTTCTGATTTTCGGTCGGGGATGCTCCGACCGCAGGTCAATGAAGTCCTTAAAAGTGAAGGGCTGCGGGTTAATCGTTTCGATGGTTCCATTCCTCCAATGGCTGGGGCGAAGGGAGAAGTAAATCGGGGTCAAGATGGTTTTGTGTTTGCCTTAGAGCAGCTCCTCAAGGAGGGGGGGCTTGGTGCAGTTACCCACGCTAAATTCAAGGTCAGCCATGTCGAGGTGACAGATGAAAGGGTTTCGACCCGTGTGCTTGTGCAACTGGATGGACCATCGGTGTCTCCTTCCGGAATTACCCAGGTCAATACCACCTGGAATTGTTTCTGGAGTAACAACGATTCCGATCAGCCTCTTTTGAGCTCGATTCAAGTGCTCGCTTACGAGGAAGTTATCAAGGATGGGAAGACTCTTTTTTCTGAAATGACGAATGCCGTTGTTGGGGATCTTGATTCATTTCGCGAGCAGTTTGCTTATGGCGTTGATCATTGGCGATTGAGAATTCCGTCGCATCTCGGGGTTGCTGTGACCGGGCACCACGGCCTCGCCGTTGGGGATGTCAATGGCGACGGATTGGAGGATGTTTATCTTTGCGCAGAGGCTGGGTTACCCAACCGCCTTCTGATTCAGGAAACGAATGGTCAATTTCGTGATGCCACCAAGGGAAGTGGGGCGGACTGGCTGGATACCAGTACAAGTGCCCTCATTTTGGATCTGGATAATGATGGCGATCAAGATCTGGTGGTTGGATTAGCGTGGTTTGTCGTTTTGATGGAGAACGACGGGAGTGGACGATTTACCGAGAGGTCGATTTGTGAATCCAAAGGCCAGATCTTATCGATGGCTGTCGCTGATTATGACCAAGATGGTGATCTCGATATTTTCACCTGCGGATACCAGGGGGACGGGAAGGATCTTCGGCAGGGAGCTCTGGCTATGCCGATTCCTTTCCACGATGCAAACAATGGTGGGGCAAATACTCTCTTGAGGAACCAAGGAGCTTGGAAGTTTGAGGATGAGACTGAGAGAAGTGGGCTGGACGAGAATAACCAGCGTTTTAGCTTTTCAGCTGTTTGGGAAGATTACGACAATGATGGCGATTCTGATCTGTACGTCGCTAATGATTTTGGCCGCAATAATTTATATCAAAACAACAATGGAATCTTTACGGATGTTGCCGCGATTGCGGGAGTCGAAGACAAAGCTGCGGGCATGTCGGTGGGTTGGTCTGATGTCAATCAAGACGGACACATGGATCTCTACATCAGCAATATGTTTTCCAATGCTGGCAATCGGATCACCTATCAGAATCAATTTAAGCTTGGCGATGAAGCCGCAGACACAGCTGCCTTTCAAAGGTTCGCTCGGGGTAATACCATGTTCCAGAATCTTGGGAATGGGCAGTTTGCTGATATCAGCGAGCCGGCGGGTGTGACGATGGCGCGCTGGGCGTGGGGGTCGGTGTTCGCGGACTTCAATAATGATTCGCTTGATGACATTATCGTGGCAAACGGATTTATCACTTCGACTGATAGCGGGGATTTGTGAAGTGTCTATTGGCGGCAGGTCGTGTCGCAATCTCCTCTTACCGAGACTCAGGTGGGTCTTGATGGATATAAGCAGGGATGGAAGACGCTCAACCGACTTCTCCATGAAGATCGGAGTTTTAGTGGAAATGAGCGTAATTCGGCTTTCCTTAATCTTGGCGGGAGTCGCTTTGCCGACCTCTCGGCGGCGAGTGGATTTGGTTTTTTTGATGATGCCCGTGCGGTGGCGACCTTTGACTGGGACTTTGACGGTGATTTGGATTTCTGGATCGCTAATCGAACCGCTCCAAGAATGCGCTTTCTCAAAAATAACAACGACGGAGATCATCATTATCTCTCTTTGCGTTTAATCGGAAATGGCGACAGCACTAACATTGACGGGATTGGAGCGCGGGTGCAGGTCGTGCTCAAAGGTGCTTCAGGCGGGCCATCGAAAAAGCTAATTAAGACCCTCTACGCGGGGAATGGCTTCTTGTCGCAATCTTCGAAGTGGCTCCATTTCGGCTTGGGTGAAGCAGATGAGATTGAATCGCTGGTGATCCAGTGGCCGGGTGGGAGCCGGGAAGTGATCAAAGGGGGTGAGGTGGACCAACATTATTTGCTGACTCAGGGCTCGGGGAAATTGACGGGTTTTAAGCCCCCCGGCGCAGAGCGGGTTGAATCGAATACGGTGGTTGAACTTCCCTTCTCTAGTGACTCAGCGCGGATTGTGCTGCCCTCTCGGCTTCCGCTTCCAAAGTTGAATTACAAAACGTGGAAGGGTGAGGTCGCCTCCATTGCGGGACCGCAGTCATCTCCGCTGCTTGTGAATATTTGGGCCAGCTGGTGTCAGCCGTGCTGGGCCGAATTGGCTGAATGGACCGATGGGAGAGCCGCGATCAAAGCTTCGGGTCTTCGGGTGATTGGATTGAATGTCGATGAGGATGGTACTGGTTCTGGTGAAAAAGAAATCCAATCTCGCTTGGCTAAAATGGGGTTTCCATTCGAAATAGGAAAGGGGGATCGGGTTCTGCTCAATACTCTTGATGCTTTCCAACGTGGGATTCTTGATCGTTGGCGTCCGCTGCCAGTGCCAACGAGTGTTCTGGTCGATCAGTCTGGAAGAGTGGCAGTGATTTACCGTGGACCTCTGTCGGTCGAGCAACTTTTAGAGGATCTCAAATTGTTGGAGGCTTCACCGGACGCATTGCTTGAGGCGGCGGTGCCGTTCGAGGGTCATTGGTTTGATGGGGCGCCCGGGCTGAGCCCCACTTCAGTGTCATCGCGCTTGATTGACATCTCCATGGTCGGGCCCGCGGCACGATATCTGATTCGCTATGGGGACCAGTTTACTGGTGCCGAGATTTCGAATGCGGAGCGGTTGCGGGTTGGGGACGCCTATTTTACGGCGGCCGTTTTGTTGAATGAGAACAAGGCTTTTACCCGCGCGGCTGAGATTCTTCAAAAGGGAGCGGCGGCCAGTCCTAGTGACTTGCGAATTCGGTCTCTGCTGGCTGAAGTATGCGGGCGCTTAGGGCAATGGGGCGAGGCCGAGAAACACTACGGGGTGGTCGTGAAGGCCTTACCAGAGGATCTAGCAACGCAACGTAAGTTGGCTCTGGTCTATCTCGCGCAAAAGAAATACTCCTCCGCGCTCGCGTTATTGGAGCACGTCACCAAGGCCCAACCTGAAAATGCGCTCGCCCATGTCGATATTGCCTCTGTTTGGCTCGGATTAAAGGAGGAGAGGAAAGCCGTGGTTTCTTACCGATCTGCTCTCAGTTTGGTGCCGAACTTGCCCAAGGCCTTGAATAATCTGGCGTGGATTCTAGCAACGCACCCGGATCTTGAAGTCAGGAATGGAGCCGAGGCCATTAAATATGCCGAGCGTCTTTGTGAACTCAGTAAGCACCAATCTCCGGTTGGTTTAGACACTCTGGCGACGGCCTATGCTGAAGCGGGGCGGTTTTCGGATGCCGTCTCGACTGCTCAAAAGGCGATCGGGCTTGTCAGCCCATCGGCGAATCAGG
>JAQWSX010000069.1 GCA_029242935.1 Akkermansiaceae bacterium | reverse complement strand
ACGGGCATTGAAAAGGTTTAGCTGGCGGGGTGAGGGGCGGCAAGCGCATAGAGCGGAGACGTTTTCTGCTAAGGCTCGATCTGAAGGTCCCCAACCGGAGTGCCTCCAATGAGGTGACCCTGGATAATGCGCTCGAGATTTTCAGGGGTGCAGGAGTGATACCAAATTGCTTCCGGATAGATGACGGCAATGGGGCCTTGGATACACATGCGCAAGCAGTCGGCTTTGCTGCGGTGCACTAGGGCTTGCGGCCCGCAAAGTTTCAATTCATTAAGGCGTTTTTTAAGAAATTGCCAGGAGGCCATTCCTTCGTCGTAAGCACAGCATTTTGCTTCGGTCGGCGTCGCGCAGAGAAAGATATGTTTTTCGTAGCCGTCGAGATTAAGTGCTTTGGCAGTAGCGGTCAGGGCATCGGGCATGGCTTGAAATAAACCCTCTGGAAGGTAGAGAACGAGGTAAAAATGAGCGTGTCGAATTGAAAGGTGATGACTCGATAACAGTGACGTCCTTTTTGAAGCACATCCTTGCGGCCTTAACTAGGCGAGTCCTGATCGTTCGAGAAGAGCGGCTTGCTCAGGGTCACGGCCCATGAATCGTCGATAGGATTCGTCGACGGGACGTGAGTTGCCTTTCGACAGAATTTCTTTTCGGAAGCTCATGCCGGTTTCATGATTGAGGACTCCTTCTTCACGAAAGCGAGTGAAGGCGTCGGCATCGAGAACCTCGGCCCATTTGTAAGAATAGTAGCCGGCGGCGTAGCCAACGGGTGACGAGAAGAGGTGGTTGAAACGTCGGGCCATCGAAGGGCCTTGAGTGGCCAGTTTAGCTTTGTAGTCGGCAAGGATTTCGCGATCCACATCGTCGAGATCCTTATCGAGGTAACGTTCTGGGTGGACGTGTAATTCGAGATCGAGTTTCCCGAGCGAGAGTTGGCGCATGAAGGATGAGGCCGACATGTAGTTGCGGGCTGCGATCATCTTTTCGAAGAGTTCGTTAGGAATGGTGTCACCCGTCTCGTAGTGCTTGGCGAAGAAGTCAAGAGACTCACGATCCCAGCAGAAATTTTCCATAATTTGGGATGGAAGTTCTACGAAGTCCCAAGGGACATTGACCCCGGCGAGTGACTTAATTTTGACGTCTGACAAGAGGTGGTGAAGCAAGTGGCCAAACTCGTGGAAGACAGTTTCGACTTCGTTGTGAGTGAGGAGGGCCGGTTTGTCCCTGGTGGGCTTGGACATGTTTCCGCAGATGAGTCCGAGATGGGGAGTGCGTGGATTGGGAATTCCGGTTTCAAGGAAGTTCATCCATGCTCCGCCGCGTTTTGATTCACGAGGATGCCAATCGGCGTAAAATGAGCCGAGGTGATCGCCTGATGCGGTGTCGTGGATTTCATAAAACTTTACTTCAGGATGCCAGGTTTCAGCCTCGGAATTGGAAATCTTGATGCCGAAGAGTTTGGAGGTCAGAGAAAATAGTCCGGTCATGACTTGGTCGACCGGGAAGTAGGGGCGTAAGGCTTCGTCATCAAAGTCATAGAGTTCCTTGCGGCGCTTCTCGGACCAGAAGGCAACATCCCAAGGTTCCATTGGGCCGTTTTTCGCTCCAGTATTTTTCATCCAATAAGCTTCAAGGCTGTTCATATCCTCCTTGAAGCTCTCGCTGATCTTTGAGTGAAGGTCTTCTGTGAATTCGAGCGCGCCGGTTCCGGATTTCGCCATGCGGCGATTGAGAACGTGGTCGGCGAAATTGCTAAACCCAAGGAGATCTGCTTTCTCCTGGCGGAGCTTCAGGATACTCCAAATTTGTTCGGTGTTGTCGTGATCACCACCGTGGCCGATGGTGCCGCCACCTTCCCAAATCTTTTTACGCAGTTCGGCGGTCTCGGCATACTGCATGACGGGATACATGGATGGGAATTGCTGAGTGAAGCGCCACTGGCCTTCCTTTCCTTTGCTCTTAGCATCCTCGGCCGCGCCAGTTTTGGCCGATTCGGGAAGGCCTGCCAATGCGTCTTCACTATCGACGTAAAGTTCCCAGGCATTCGTGGAATCGAGAACGTTCTCCCCAAATTTTTGAGTGACTTTGGCAAGCTCGGCATTGATTTCGAACATGCGCATTTTTGAGTCGGGATTGAGATCCGCCCCGGCAGCTTTGAAATCGTTGCAGGTTTCTTGAACGAAGCGTTGTTGAATTTCAGTGAGCGTCGTGACGGCCTCGGATTCTGAATAGGATTTCAGAACCTTCCAGAGGTCGTCATCGAGCGAGATGGATGAAGAGAATTCCGAGACGATTGGAAGCATTTCGTTGAGAGCCTCACGGAGTTCATCGGAGTTAGCGACGGAATCGAGATGGTTGACGCGCCCCCAGGACCGGTCGAGATCGTCGGTGGCAGACTCTAGGGCGCCAAAAGTATTTTCAAAGCTGGCCTCGTCAGGCGTGATAGCCTTGACGGCTACGATGTTGTCCTTGCCGGTTTCAATGGCTTTGGTGACGTCGACTTTAATATGATCGGGAGTCAGGGTGGACCATTTGATTTTGAAATCTTGGGTAAGGAAAGGGTGAGGGTCGCTCATGGCGATGATTTAGACCATCCCGCTGGAATTGCAATGCAGGCGTTCATTGATGGCGAGACCCGCGAGATGCCCGGTGGTCCAGGCGGATTGAAAATTAAAGCCGCCGGTGACCCCATCGATGTCGAGAACTTCACCGGAAAAGTAGAGGTTCGGAACGGATTTACTCTCCATTGTTTTCAAGTTGAGGTCATCGAGCGAGACTCCGCCGCAGGTCACAAATTCCTCTTTATTGAGGCTCTTGCCGGTGACTTTGAATTTTGCAGCGGCCAATTCGTGAGCAAGATCGCTTGATTGCTCGCGGGTGAGATTGGCCCAAGTGGTCGCCTCGGTGATCCGTGCGGTTTCGGTCAAGCGTTGCCAGAGACGGTGGGTAATGCCTTCGATGATGCTACGTTTTGCGATTTTTCGTTTTCCGTGTTCACGACGTTGTTCATTGAATATTCTCTCAAGGGAATCGGGGGTTTCGCTTCCGGTCCAATTGACTTCAAGAGTGAAATGGTAGTCGGTTTTGGAGAGTTCACGCGCTCCCCAAGCCGAGGCCTTTAAGGCGGCCGGACCGCTGAGACCCCAATGGGTGATGAGGAGCGGACCTTGCGTTTCGATTTTCCCGGTCCGGAGAAAGGCGTTGGGAACGGAGACTCCGGGGAGGCCGTGCAGGCGATAGTCCTCGATCTTGAAGGTAAAGAGTGAGGGAACAGGATCGCTTAATTTGTGGCCAAGATCTTCGGCTGGAATGCGGGCGTGTTTACTGCGAATCCCGCCAGTGGCGACAAGAAGTGACTTGGTGAGGTAGGTTATGCCTTCGGTTGTTTCAAGTTCGAAGAGGTTGTCGATCTTACGAACCTTTGCCACTCCACAGCGGGTGTGCCAGGTAATGCCGTTTTTTCGGGCGGCGGAGGTGAGGGCGGTGATGATGGTTTCGGAATTGTCGGTAGTGGGGAACATACGACCATCCGACTCAACTTTCAGCTCAACGCCTTGGCCTTCGAACCAAGTGATGGTGTCGGCTGGTTGAAAGTGATGGAAAGCGCCGATGAGGTTTTTGATTCCGCGGGGATAGTTTTCGACAAGTTCACGGGGTTCGTAGCAGTGATGGGTGACATTACATCGACCACCACCAGAGATACGGACTTTGGTGAGGATTTCTGGGCCACGTTCTAGGATGAGGATATTTGGGGTGCCGGCTTCGGCCGCCGAAATGGCTCCAAAGAAGCCCGCCGCACCGCCTCCGATCACGATCAGGTTGTGGGGAGGTGGCGAGGAACTCATCTCTGGGAGCAAATCGGAAATTTCCCGGAGTGCAATTCTTCATTCAAGCGCATAGAAAAGGGGTATGAAAGGTGAGATTTTCCTGGAGATGCGAGGCATTAAGAAGAGTTTTGGTGACCAAGTGGTGCTTCGAGGGGTAGATCTGGATGTCAGGCGAGGAGAAATTTTGGTTTTGCTTGGTGGATCGGGTGGTGGGAAATCGGTTTTGATGAAGCACATGGTGGGCTTGCTTCAGCCGGATGAGGGGACGGTGACTTTGGAAGGAAAGGTGATTTCTGATCTGTCGGAGCGGGAGCTAAGTTGGGCTCGGAAGAAGATTAGCATGATGTTTCAAAGCGGGGCCTTGTTTGACTCGATGACGGTTGCAGAGAACGTTGCGTTTCCGATGCAGGAGGCTGGCGTCAGCGATCGCGATGAACTCTCTCGCCGGGTAAGTGAGGCTCTAAAAATCGTGCACCTAGAAGGTCAGGAAGATAAGATGCCTGCTACTCTTTCGGGTGGAATGCGTAAGCGGGTGGCTCTGGCCCGCGCGGTGGTGGAAGAACCGTGTTGTGTGCTTTACGATGAGCCTCACGCAGGGCTGGACCCGGTGACCGGGGATTCGATTGACCGGTTGATTAGGGACCTAGCGAACGAGCATGGCATCACCAATGTCGTAATCACCCATGAAATGCGCAGCGCGTTTCGAATCGCAGACCGTTTGGTATTTATGAAGGATGGTTTGGTCTACTGGGAAGGGACTCCAGACGAATTGAAGGCTAGCAAGGATCCTGTCCTCGTGAATTTCGTTGAAGGGCGTTCTCAGGATTCGGATTTGTGATTTCGGCTCCGGGCAGCCATAGTAGCGTTATGGCGACTAATTCAAAAAAAACCGAGACGCTTGTTGGGGTCTTTCTATTTCTAGGGCTGGCGATGCTTGGTGCGATCATTCTCCTCTTTGGGAATATTGGTGATCTGTTCAAGAAACGCTATGAAATCAAGGTGAACTTCAAGGAAGCTCCTGGGATCATTAAGGGGAGTACCGTGCGCTTGCGAGGTGCCAAGATCGGACAAGTGGCAGAGAAACCCAAGCTCATTGGTGGTTCGGAAATTCAAGTCGTTCTCGCGATTGATGAAGATCACCGGATCGAAAAGGGGGCATTTATGAGGATCAGTCAGGCTAGTCTTCTGGGAGACAAAGAAATTTTGATCACTCCACCTTCGGTGGGGACGGATGATTTTATAGAACAAGGGGAAACTGTCGCAGGTGCCGGACCAGGTGGTCTGGATCTTCTCCAGAGTGAAGCGGAGTTGATTGCGGGAAGTACGCGAGAGGTGATCGAAGAAGCGGAGAAAGCGCTTTTGAAAATTGGGGAATCGGTTGATGAGGTTAAGAATGTGGCTTCCAAGCTTTCAGAGACGATGGACAAGATAAACGGAGAGGTGCTTGCCGCAGAAAATATCAAACGATTCGATGGGACTCTTGAGAACCTCGAAAAAGCTTCAGCATCATTCGTGAAGTTGGGCGAGAAGCTCGATCCGGCAATTGGGGATTTTAATCTCGCGATCAACGAGGTCCGGGAGACAAATCAGACGGCTCAATCCGTGCTCGCGCGGGTGGGCCCCGCGCTGGAAGATGTGCCGCGCGTTTTAACCTCGATTGAGCGCACGGCCGATACCGCAACGGCAGCACTCGAGAAAGTCGATGACCGGAAGGGCGCGCTGGGAGCTTTGGTTTCCGACGAGCAACTTAAGACCGATATGAAGGACTTCGTTCGTAATCTCAAAAAGGGCGGAATTCTTGGCTACAAGGACGAGGAAGAGAAGGAAGAGGATCCGCGTGATCGTTTCCGGGGAAGCCGCCGATGATTCGCAGCTAATCCTTGCTCGTCAGAGTGTGGGAATTCTCACATGTTCTTGGGCATGCGTTTGTTTATTGCGTTTTTTGTTGTCGTCCTTCCGATCTCTTTGCTTACGGCCCGTGAGCCGGTGGAAGTAATTCCTCCGAATTCCGAAATTGCAGGAGAGGGACCGGTTCGTCGATACGATTGGTTCCGTAATCTCTGGAAAAACAAGCGCACGGCTTGGGCGAAGGAGGTTGAAGCCAAGCAGGGATCGTTGGTGTTTCTGGGAGATTCCATCACCCAGAGTTGGGGCGATAATTTGAAAGGAGCGTTTGGTAAAACAAAAGTCGCAAACCGTGGAATTAGCGGAGACACCACTCGGGGAATGCTTTACCGGATGCCGGAAGATGTTCTGGCGCTGAAGCCTACCGGCGTGGTGCTTTTGATGGGGACAAATGATCTCGAGGAGGGGGCAAGCCCGGAGGTGATTGCGGGCAATTTGAAACTCCTTATTAAGGAACTCAAGGCGTCGAGCAAAGAGATGCCGATCATTCTTTGCAATGTTTTCCCGAGTCATGAATCGAAGAAGCGTTCGGCGGAGCAAATTAAGAGAATCAATGCTCTCTACGCGGAGGCTGTGAAGGGGGATAAGCAAGTTACTTTGATCGATACGTGGTCGATGTTTGCCAATGAGAATGGGAACGCAAAAAAGGTGGAGTTCCCTGATCTCCTTCACCCCAATGCGGTGGGTTACAAGATGTGGGGAAATACTTTACGTCCTGTTCTTGAATTAATGGATCTTGTCGAAGTTCCCGTGGACGATTTTAAATCCGAGGAGGGATATGAACTTCTTTTCAATGGAAAGGATTTAACAGGGTGGGGATACCGGAATAAGAGGACTCTTGCCAAAATGGAAAACTTTGATGGAAAAGTGACGAGCAGCGAGGAGCGCTACTATGCGAAGCACGGTCGCCTCGTCGTGACCACTCCACCGGAAGGTCGAAGTTTCACCCAACTTTGGACGACCGAGGAGTTCGACACGGATTTCACGCTGAAGCTCGAATTTCGTGCTAATGCAAACGCCGATAGCGGAGTCTTTATTCGTCGCCCCCAGCTTCAGTGTCGTGATTACTTGGTTGCCGGCCCCTACAAAGAGCTGAAAAACTACAAGCCGGGTGATTGGAATGAAATTATTGTTGAGGTGAAAGGAAGAACCGCGCGCTGTACCTGCAATGGCGAAGTTCTTGAAGAAGAATTCAAGCTCCCGAAGAGCGGTCCAATCGGATTGGAAGGGGATCGTGGACAAATGGAATATCGTCGCATTCGGCTGAAGCGATAGATTGTTTCATTCCCATAACATTAATGGGGTTCAGGGAGGTATTGAGAGAAAATATTCAAAGATGGTTTGTAAGTTTGGGTATCTTGAATGCTTCAGTCCGTCATTGTTTGAGAACGATTCGTCCAACCAAAAATGTCGGGGAATGCCCCCTTTCTGACGATGGTGTTTTTCACTTTTCCTCTGATCGCTCCTGAGATCACTGCCCTACTTAACGGATCCCGTTATATTCTTCGTTCTTTGCTGGTTGGGTAAGCCAGTAATCGTGAGTATAAAGTTTACGATTGTAGCCCTGCCAGTAGGGATCCTCCTGCCAGTGCGGAGTGTCTTCGAGAGACTCCTGCCACTGATTCAATTTTAGCCAGAGGGCGGTAACTTTTTCGGGCATTTTTTGGTAGAGGTTGTTCTGTTCGGAGATGTCCTCGGCTAGATTGTAAAGGGCTGGCGGAGTATGAACATTGACGAGAAGTTTCCAGTTTCCTTCACGGATCGCAGCGCCTCGCATCGTCATGCGCCAGAAAAGAACTTCGTGGGGAGCTTTGGCGACGTTTCCTCGCAGGAAGGGAAGCAAGTTACGGCCGTCATGATTGACGATCTTTTTGCGACCTTTCTTGGTGATTCGAGGTGGAAGCTGTTTTTCTGCTGCAGCTATAAAAGTGGGAAGAAGATCGAGTGATGTGAAAGGATGGATGAAGATCTTTCCCGAGGGTAGTCCCTTGGGCCAGTGGAAGATGAAAGGGACGCGAATTCCGCCTTCCAGGAACGAGCCCTTCATTCCGTTTAGGGGAGCATTACAAGCGTGTGAGGCGGTGACGCTTCCTCCGTTGTCGGAGTAAAAAACGATGAGAGTGTTCTCGATCTGTTTGGTTTTTTTGAGGTGAGCAAGGATCTTTCCAATATTGAGGTCCATGCACCATTGCATCGCGGCGTAGGTTTGGCGGCGCTTGCCCTTTAAGTGGGAAAATCTGGCTAGGTCTTCCTCCTTGGCTTGCATGGGGGTGTGAGGCGTGTTGAGTGAGAGGAAACAAAAAAAGGGTTTCTCAGCGAGAGTCATTTGGCCGATTGCTTCTTGGGTGAACCAATCGGTCAAGTAGGGGTGATCGATTTTCTCGATCGGGCTTTTATTTCTGAAGAGCTTGTTTTTCTCTGCCTTTGGGAAGTAGTTGTGACTACCAGAGTGCATTCCGAAGAAGTAGTCGAACCCACGAGCGTTTGGTAGCATCCCGGGGACGGAGTCGCCGACGTGCCATTTGCCTATGAGGGAGGTGCGGTAACCGGCTTTCTTGAGATGGTCGGCGATGGTTTTTTGTTCGACTGGAATACCAAGCCGTTCGGGTAGGGTGGGGAAGGATTTGTTCAGGTTGTGCTCAAAACCGAAACGTTGGGGGTGGCGACCGGTAAGGATTCCTGCGCGGGAGGGGGCGCAGACGTTTGCACAAACGTAGCCATCGGTACAGCGGATTCCTGCAGCGGCGAGGCTATCGAGAAATGGCGTTTCGATTTGCAATGATCCGTAACAACCAAGGTCTCCGTAGCCCATGTCATCTGCTAGGATCATTAGGATGTTGGGTTGGTCGGCTCTTAGAGGGAGGATGCCAAGAAAAAGGAGAAGGAGCAGGCGCATATAAAAAAGTGACGTAACTCGCGGTTGCTTGCAATCCGGCATTGAATTTTCAAAGGGGGCTCTCAAATACCTATGTGAGGGGAAGAAAAGTGAGCCTATTAGCGGGCTTCTAGAACGAGGCGACTTGTGGTATAATTACCGAATTACCCGATCGCGATTGCTGAGATTCACCGGCATGGCCGGGAGACCAGAAGAAAGGCTGAGCCCTCCCCTGAGAAATCTGCCTTGCACCAAATTTCAGCACGAAAAACATGCGGGTATTCCCTCAGCCGCCACTGTTCGAGACCCTTTGCAGAGACTCAGTCCTGCTGATCGGCAGTCTCTTTTATGTCGGTAAGAGCTTCGATGAAGTCCCCGAGAATCTCAGCGGGCACCATAATGGTGTCGCGATTTCCACTCACATCTTCAGTGATTTTGACCACCCGCCCTCGGGCATTTTCCTTAAGGTCTAGAAAGAAGATTTTGCGGTCTGCGAGGATCTTCTCGGTATGGAGCACTTCCTGATTCATGGCCATTGCACGGAGAGATTTCACAGGAGACCGGACAAAGTCAACGTGAAAGTTAATCAGAGGAATTGTGAGAAGCCGCAAAAAAGTCGTGAGTTTTCCGAGGGGAGGTCTGGCGCGAGATCCTCGTGGTCGAGGAAACGAACGCAGGTGTCGAAAAATTCGGTCTTGTTTGTGACTCTTCGGATTTGGTGCTCGAAGTCGGCATGATGCCCCTGGCTGATGTAGACGAGATATTTTTTCATCTTCTGCACATGCCGGTCTTCTATGAATTCGGCTATTTCACTTGCTGTTTCGTCGTAGAGTCTCGTGACGTATTCGAGAATCATCCGCCCGGTGACCTGCGGGATTTCCTGTTTCGATGTCGTGCAACGAATCTGCTCGAAGATCCACGGATTACGAATCGCTCCCCGACCGATCATGAGTCCGGCGGCTCCGGTTGAGTTGAGATAACTAAGCCCGGTTTGGCAGTTGACGACATTACCGTTGGCGATCACTGGACAGTCGAGGGTTCGAACGGCCTGTGCAACGCGATCATCGTGGACCGGCGTCTGGTAGCGTTCCTTCACAGTTCGTCCATGGATAGTGAGGAGATCAATTTTATGGTTTCTGAAGATTCCAAGAAGTTGATCAAATTCTTCTTCTGATTCAAAACCCACCCGGGTTTTGACGGTAAATGGGGTCTCCCCGCAGGCCTCACGAAGGGGGCCCAAGATTTCATGGATTTGATCTGGGTGGCGTAGCAATCCCCCGCCGGCATTTTTGCGATAAACAACGGGGGCCGGGCAGCCAAGATTAAGATCTATTCCAGAGATGGGATAATTTTTGAGGTCGGACACGGTGCGGGCCAATTCCGTGGCATCCTGACCGATCAGTTGAGCAATGAGGGGTCTTCCGGTCGGGTTTTCTGTGATCGAGCGTAAGATATATGGGTCAAGTTGTGAGTGAATGTGCACCCGGAAATACTCTGTGACGTAGAGATCGGCCCCGCCGAAGGATGCGATAGTCCTCAGGAATGGGAGATCGGTCACGTCCTGCATGGGCGCGAGAAAGAGAGCAGGGCGGTTGGTGGGGAGCATGATGTGGGAATTCCTAGACGAGAATGGGAACATTGTCCGGTTTGAGGGCGTCGGCAGGCGGGCCTTCAAAGTTATCGAGGATAAACTTATTCCATTGGTCGCGGGTTGCCTTAGAGAGTAGTTTTTGATTCTCCTCGATGCATGAGTCGCAGATTAAAACAGGATAGGGATCGTAGACCATGTAGCCCCCGAAGCTGAGGCATTCGGTGGTGAAGTCTGTGATTTCTGAGGCTGGAGTACCACAGTGGGCGCACTCCGAAGTCCATTCCTCATGATCCTCACTGTCGGTGAAGCGTTCGCTGCGCTTTTGAAGAATGGAATTTTCTTCCGCCATTTTGCGGAGGCGTGTTTTTGATTCCTCTGAGAAAGATTCTATCGTGTCCTCTCGGCAGGTCTGGCAAATGGCGAATTCAAAAACGCATTCGGGACCCTGGAATACCTTGTTGATAATATAGGGTTCATCGAGTTCATCGAACCATCTATCGCAGGTGAGACAGCTCTTAAAAGGGCCATCGTGCTCAAGCGAATGAAAGATTTGGGGGATCTCGCTCATGCCAAAGAATGGCTAGAGGCCGTTACTAAATACAACGTTTTTTGGAACGGATTCTGATGAGCGATTGGGCCTATACTCAGGGCCTTACAGTCGTTCGGAATTAAAATTGATTAAGTTCTCCGAATCGAAAGACTATTTGAACACGAATCGTAGCAAGATTAACTAACATCATGGACAACGAACCCAACTTACCCGAAAAGATTGAAAAGGAAGATGCCGAAGATGGCGGTGCCGTTGGACCGATTTTCCTCACACTCTTCGTGCTCGCTGTCATCGGTGGTCTGATCTACCTACCATTTTACGTGGAGCAAGACCCCATGTTGGAGATCTTGAATTCCGGGCAGTGGTGGATTTCGAATGTTGGTGAATATCATCCGCTGATTCTGCACCTCCCGATTGGGATTGTCTTCCTCACTCTGGTGATGGAAGTCTGTAGTTGGTTTTCCTTTGGGAAATACCGTCCGCGGACGGCAGTGGGTCTTTTTTTAGCTTTCATCACTGGCATAATTGCCTGCGTTACTGGTGTTTTTGATCTGAGTGTTGAAGGCTGGAAAGCCGAGGAGTGGGACGACGACATGTTTAAGCACATGTGGGTGGGGATCGGCTTTGTAGGAGTCCTTGGTCTTGCCTTCCTAACCAAACTCTGGGGGAGCCGGAGTGGATCGCGTGGCCCGGTTTACGGAATTCTTCTTCTCGTCGCAGGTGGAGCCATGGGGTATAGCGCTCACTTTGGAGGCTTGGCCACCCACGGATCTGACCCTGTCGAGAATACGTGGAACGGTCTCACCGAAAATTATGAAATCTTTGAGCAATGGGCCGGTAATGATGACGGTAATGGCGAAGAGCCTGCTCCAATTGTCAAAAAGCTGGCAAAGGATCGTCTCGCGTTTGCTGAGGTTGTTCACCTAATCATGGATGACAAGTGCCTCTATTGCCACTCGGAGGAGGCTGGTAAGAGCAAAGGCGGGCTATTGATGGACACCTATGAGAATCTTTTGATTGGTGGCGATAGTCTGGATGGTGACGAGTATCGCCCGCTTGTTCCCGGGGATTCTAAGCAAAGCTACATGATTGAAGTCATAGCCCTTCCAAAGGACGATGATATGCATATGCCTCCGCCCAAAAAGAAGCAAATAGAAGAGCATGAGATCAAGCTCCTCACTTGGTGGGTTGACAATATTCCGAACAGCGAAACTTTGGAGGATAAGACCCTCGAGGAAATGGGAGCACCACCTGAGATCATCGAGGCGGCCGAAATGTTGGTGAGTCCCGAGGAGCGCAAGAAAATGGAAGAGGCTGCCCAGGCTGCTAAAGCCAAGGTCGAGGAGGAAAAGGTTGCCAAGCGGGAGGCTCTCCAAAATGCCCTTGATGCTTTGAAGCAGGATCCGGCCTTCAAGACTTCTCTGAACTATACATCTCAGGACTCCAACGATCTTGAATTCACGGCAGTAAGTCTGCGCGGAAAGTTGGACGATACGACCTTTCTTAAATTGGCTTCGGTTTCGACATATCTTACCAGCGTCAAGCTTGGGGCTGCCTCAATTGCGGAAGAGACTATCGCGGCCGAGTTGCCCAAGATGAAAAACCTTAGAAAGCTCGATCTTAGTCAGACCCAGGTTGGCGACGCGGTGCTTGATGCCGTTGCACAGCTGGAAGGTCTCGAGTGGTTGAATCTATACGGGACTCAGGTCACCGATGCTGGATTGATGAAGCTTAAAGGGCTGGGTAATTTACAGAAAATCTATCTTTGGCAATCCAAGGCAACAGCCGAAGGGGCTAAGGCCTTGAATGTCGAGCTTCCCGGTGTGGAGGTCATTTTCGGGGTGAAATAATTTTTCATTCGCCCAAATTTCGCGGGTCGTGTTCCCGATAGATTACGTCCTTTTACTGGCCCTTTAAAAAACGGTTGCGGGATCGACGTTACCTTTGGTCATCTCAAGGGCGTAAAATCGGCTGCCAAATTGCGAGGGATGAATCAGGGTTTGGAACTGACTAATTTCCTGTGGCGAAGGGTCAGAGAGCAGCCATTCTTTGCCGCAATAGGTTAGGAAGCGGCTTTGGTTCATGGCAGGTTGCATTTGAAACCCCAGTGAGGAGGCGAATTTTGCAACAGCGGTGAAGTTAACGTCTGCAGTGAGATCCTGCTCCCCAGGCCTCTCGAGGGGATGGGCGCAGGTTTTGTGTTTAAAGTAGCAACGAAGAGTGCCGGCTGTTCGGGCCGGGTGATAAAGTGTTTCTTCATCGAGACCGTAATCGATCCAAATAAATAAGGCGTTTTTGAACATTCTGGCGAGTGGCGTCATGAATGAAGAGAATTTGGGAGGCCCTTCGGTGACATAGCCTTCCGGTAGGTTTTCGGGGAGATCAGGTTTGGCGGGCCGGCTGTCCCAGTCGAGTGAGCCTGCATTGGATGTTACGAGTACTTCGTGCCAATGATTATCTGATTTTAAATAGAGGGGAACAGGGAGGGCATCAAGGATTTCGTTAGCGATCAGGGCCCCGATTTTAGCATGGCATTCGTTTGGCGTAGCGATGACGGAAGCTTTGCCTTTGAGTTTGGTCCGAAGTAATTTGCGTCGGATTGGAAGTGGTTCATGAACAAGGTAGTCGACCGCGCTCCTGAATTCAGGATCGAGGTTGCTTATAGCTTCCAGGATATCAAGGCAGAGGGTGCCATCGTGAGCACCGGGTTCTAGGATCGTGAAGGCTGCGGGTGACCCATTGGCATGCCAGAACTTATAAAGCCGGTGTGCGAGGAGTTTTCCGAAGACCGACCCGACAGAGACGCTAGTAATGAAATCACCCTTTTTTGAGACGGTTGGTCGCCCCGGGCGGGCGTAGTAGCCTAATTCAGGGTGGTAGAGACATTGCGCCATGTAATCGGCAAAGGAAATGGGACCAGATTCCTCGATTCTAGCAAGGATAAGCCGTTCCAAGTCAGTGATTGCCCCCGTGGCGGATCGGGGGTAAGGAAATGCATGTTGGAGGCCAGTTAAATCGACGGTTTCGCGAGACATCATGTATGGGACAAGGAACAAGAGGGCAAGGCGCGGGTTTTTCAAGCGAAAGGGTTTTTGGCTCTTTTGCCTGTTGT
>JAQWSX010000060.1 GCA_029242935.1 Akkermansiaceae bacterium | reverse complement strand
TGTGTCATCAAAAGCTAGGGATGAGGCAGGATTTCAAAGAAATCCAATCCGCTCTAGAAATTGGCGCGATTGAATTTGTCATTAAATATCCACTCTATTTCGCGCACGAAAGAGCATGGGACCGAATCCCATTAGGATCGGTTCGGAGAATCGCTGAAGGTTGAAGGTCAGTCTCCCACGACGACCAAGATGATAAGAGGCTATTAGCAGCGCGGAAGAACCTGTCGGCCACCGGAATATTGGCTGTGGCATCCGTTCTACAGGAGCCTAAAGGAGACACTACTCATCGCTCATGGCCTCGAGAATCGACGCGGTCGCCTTCTCTCCAAGCAGTTTGTAGGCTGGGGCGGTCCAGTGAAAACGGTCGCCCTTGGCGAGTTGGCGTCTCTCGGCTAACAGGCCGTAAAAATCGTTCACCGAAACCCCCTCCTCCGCCATGACTTTGGCTGCCATGCGATTGTGCTCGACGATGACCGGGTTGATCTCCGCATCGAATTCTAGGCGCTTGTCCTTCGCGGTGACCGGCGTGCTGCTGGCCCAGATAAGGGTCCCCTTGGGAAGCTTCTCTTTGAGGACTTCGACATAGGCCTTGGTAAGCGGCTCGAACGTCCCGTCCTTGATGCGACCCTTCTGCCAACCATGCAATCCAATATTGAAATGCACAACCTCGTAGGGCCCGTTGTTTGCGAGGACATTTGCGAGCAACTGGTTTGTGCCCTCAGACTGAAAGTGCGGATTTACCCATGCGTCGACGTAGGCCTTGCCTTCGAGCGCCCTGGTAACGCTGCGGAAATAGCCACTGAGAATCGAATCGCCGATCAGAAGCACGCAGGGGCGCTCGGGATCGATGCGCTTGGCACGATCGATCCACCAACCCTTGCCCTCGGACTGCAATCGCGGGTCGGTTTCTTTCGCATTGGCCGGGTCGAGCTTTTTGGCCCAGATGCTGAGAGTGGCAGGAGTAGCAGTGATCTTCAGGCCGGGAACGGTGATCAACCCTAGCTCGTCAACTTTGCCATCGCCTTTCGCAGAGCCGAATTCCCATTCAAACCCTGCCCCAGGCTTGAGCTTGAAGTATTGCAATCGTCGCATCGTGACATCAGCCCTGGCAGCGGCGGGGATCTCAAATTTAGTCTCCAAGTCGTTGGCGGAAACGAGGAACAGCGACATCTCCAAAATGTCCGCGGTATCCTCAAGATTATTCCAACGGAAGAACGCATTAATTTGCCCCGCTTCTTTACTATCCAGATGATCTGGCCAAGGGAGTTTCGAGTTGCAAGTGGCGTTGGCGAAGACCGGATAGGATTGATCCTTGCGCACGCTGAGCCAGTCGAATGAATCGATCAAGTCGTTACTCTTTTTGATATTTGCCGAGTTATTGGCGTGACCGAAGGGCCCCCAGTAGCAAAGAAATGCATAATTTCGATCGTTCATCGCCTTCGAGAACAGATCGTGCCCGTCGGACCAGCGATCATTGTGCCCGGAGTAGTCGATGCAGATCGGCGGATCGGGAAAAACCACCCCATTAGGAATTTTTTTTGGAGATAAAAACATTCGTTGGAAAGCGTGCTCCACCCCGGCTGGGACATTTGCTTTGATCGCTGCGAACACGTCACCGTGACGCAGTCCGATCCCAAGCGTCCCGCTTCCGCCCATCGAATTACCCGAAAGATAGACGCGATTTGGATCAATCTTATAATGCTTGATCGCCCAAGCGACGGTGGCCATCACACGTCTTTCAACCGGCGTGGTGTCACCACCGGAGTTTTTCCTAGTCAGCTCCTTATCTCCTCGGTGCATGCCTCCCCACCACCAGTCGCCCTTGTTCTTTCGGCAATCGAGGTAGAGCGCGTAGTGGTCGTCAGGCGAGCGGTAGATGTCGTGATTGCCGACTGTCTTGGTGCAGTTGACGCAGGAAAAGACATCATGACCGGCCGAGTGCAACACAACATACAAGGGCGCGTTGTTACGATCGATTTTGGGGTGCATCACAACAAACGTATCTTGCTGCGGCGCTTGGTATCCCCACCCCTGCTGCACACCGTGCTGAAAAACTTCGATCGTGCGATCATTGACACTGGCCTCCTTCTTGGGGTGCTCGGCCTGTGCCGGCGGCCAAGCAAACGCGGCAAAATTGAAAGAGGCGAGCAGAACTAGAATACTAAGAAGTGGTTTCATTGGGCTACGGCAGCTTGAACCAAAACTCCGGCCGAGGCCAGCCTGCCACCACGAAGAAGGGCCTCATCTCGAGATTGTATAAAGTGGTGTCTAGCTCAGAAATCTACAGGCAAGCCTAAGCGGCCTGATGAATCTCCAGAGTTTCGATTTTGCAACCGAGAGCGATTTCGTTCCTAACCTCCCTTTCCTGGCAGAGCCTGCAATTTTGACTCGCCAATAATAGACGCCCGAATTAGACCTCACCAAGTAGTTGATCCCAGTGGAGGAATATTTCATGCAAGAAACCAACAAACCCACCCGAGCGAAAGAAAATCCTTTCGTTTCTGCGGTGGCCACCCCCGGTGGCCACCCTGTAAATCGGCCGGTTTTTGTTTTTCTTAAAACCCCTATACATCAACGGCTTAGAACAAAAAGGGGCTGTAGCTCAGCGGTTAGAGCAGGGGACTCATAATTTCAAAAGGAAAGCACACCCATTGCTTTTTCATTGTAGAATCAAGGGTTTAGAGAGTCGAGATAGTTGAAAAAACGCAATAATTACCAATATTTAGCGATTTGGGTTACCAACTAGGGTTACCAACTAGACGATTTTTCTAGAGGTTCTTTTTGATGGCCTCGAGCTCCTTTTCAGGAGTGTTGATATCAAGCCGGGGCCGAAGGAACTTCCCTCCAAGCACGACCTTGTCTGATATCAGTGCTCACGAGCCTAAATTTCATTGTAACCACGGAGATCCCAGCTAGTTCTAGAACCGTGGAAAATGGAAGGATATGACCTTTCAGGGCCCTACGAATAAATACTG
>JAQWSX010000054.1 GCA_029242935.1 Akkermansiaceae bacterium | reverse complement strand
CGCTGCTGCGATTATTCTTGGGGAATCAAAGGGGTTGGACTGGGACTATCGGAACTATGATTTCTACACCATTATTTCGGATGGTGGAATTGGTGGTTATGCCGGAATAGCGCAGGTGGGTGGAAGAAAAAGTCACCATCAGAAGGGCTACACTTCCTTGCGTACGTCAGGCCACGAGTTTGGGCATAACTTGGGATTGTCGCATGCTTACTACAACTATACGAGCGACTTGAGTCCGCGTGGATCGACTCCTAGCAATGGGGCAGGCCGCATAGAGTATGGGCATCGGTTTAGTGTGATGAGTGCGCAGAGCGGAAGTGACATGAACAATCCGGCTTTGCCCCATTTCACGGCGCACGAAAAGTGGCACTTGGATTGGGTCACTGACAGCGACATGGTTGATATCACCACGGGCGATCAATCCGGAACGTATCGACTTTATCAGAACGATGACCAAGACGTTACGGGACTTCGGGCGATTCGAATTCCGTCAGGCGGATTGTATTCGAAATATTGGTTGAGCTATCGCACGGCCTGGCGTCAGCCGAACCGAAGTTCCGACAATGACTATTTGTTGAATGGGATTCTTTTTAATTGGTCAGGTAGCGGCGGAGGCACAAGCACCTTGTTGGACATGACGCCCTACTCCGATGAAGGGTCGAAAGGAAGCGGTTCGACGACCCGAGATAATAGCGATAAGTGGGATGCTCCTCTCTTGATAGGACGGACTTATACTGATTCTGAAAGTAATGTGAGCGTCACCCCGATCGCACGTGGTGGAACGGCACCCAATGAGTATATTGATGTGCACGTCCATCTGGCGACGGGAAACGAAGTGCCTCTTGTCGCCGAAAATGACGCTTGCACTGCGATCGTTCCCGATTCCCTGACTGCAACGGGAACAGACTGGACGGCCCTGGATTTCGATGACAGTGCGTGGCCTTTCTCGGGATTGTTGGTAGTGGGCTACGATACTAATTCAAACTATCTCTCTTATTTTGGGGTGGATGTAAGAACGTCGATGAGAAACAACAGCGAGTCTTGTTACATTCGTGTTCCGTTTACCGTTAATGGGGGACTTGATCTGGCTAATATGTCCTCGCTGAAACTTAGGATGCGATATGACGATGGCTTCGTAGCTTATTTGAATGGGGTGAAAATCGCGGAGAATAATGCTCCGGGGTCTCTAGAATGGGATTCCGGTGCCGCTAGAAACCGCAGGGACAGTCTGGCGGAAGATTATCAAGAATTCATTGTCGATTTGGGGCTGGCGGCTCTTGTGCCGGGGGAGAATGTTCTCGCGATTCATGGTTTGAACAATGGCTCGGGAAGTTCGGACTTTTTGATTCAGCCAAAATTGTCAGCGGTTTTTGAAGGAGGAACGAATCGTCCCCCGACGGTTTCTCTTACGGCGAATACTTTAGCTGTGTTGGTGGGCCAGGAGATCGTTTTCACGGCGAATGGAAGTGATCCGGACGGTGACACGCTGGCGTATGCGTGGGATTACGATATTGAAAATGAATTTGCACCGGAAGGTCTGAATCAGGCGAATGCGATTCGGCGATGGAGCAGCGCGGGATGGTATGCGGTGACGGTGACATGCTCGGATCGCAAAGGGGGTATCTCCAGAGATCGTGTCTTGGTTAAGGTGGGAAACCCATCCAGTAACGGAGTGGTGAGTGGACGTGTTTTGCAAGGTGGCTTGCCAGTGGCAGGAGCGCGGGTCTTTGTGGAAGGCTCGGATCAACAATCAATCACGATGGAGGACGGAACGTATCTTTTGGCGGGTCTCTCGACTTCGTCGGAAAGAACGATTGGAGCGATGCTGGATGGGGAAGTCTTTGAACCATCGGTGGCGATGCCTGTCACGCCCGGCCCGACTCCCGAATTGGTAGATTTTTTGGGGCATAGGTCGGTGGTTCCGGGAGCGCCTGCGCAAGTGTTGACGGTGACGCCCGGTGATACTTCGACTGACATGGCCACTCCGCTACAGCTCTCTGCTCAAGTTTGGAATAATACTCAAGTTGAGGACATTCTGGTGCCGCTTGGTGATACTTGGAACTATCTTGATACTGGAGTGGATCCGGGGGCGACTTGGATGGATGCGAGTTTTGATGACGCGGCGTGGTTGTCTGGCGCGGCGGAATTGGGTTATGGTGACAGTCAGGCGACCGTGGTGAGTTACGGTTCCGATTCTGCGGACAAGCACATCACGACTTGGTTTCGCCGGAGGTTTTCTGTGACGGGTGTGAGTGAAATCTCGCGACTGAAGTTATCAGTGAAGCGAGATGACGGCGTGCGGGTCTTCTTGAATGGCTCGGAGATTGCCCGTGATAATTTAACTTTGGGAACAGTGAGTTCCGGGACTGAGGCTTGGAATGATGTCTCATCGACCTACGAGGGGGTTCTTCTTTATTTTGCGGTGGATCCGGCACTGTTGGTGGAGGGAGAGAATGCCATTGCGGCGGAGATTCATCAGGAGGATGCCACGAGTAGTGATTTGAGTTTCGATCTCGAATTGAGTGCGTCCCGTAATCTGGGTGTGGCGACGCCAACCTGGGCGGTGGCTCCAGCAGGTGCCGATGTTTCTCTCACCGGTGAGTTTAGCGCAAGTTCCCCGGGGATTTATACTGTGACAGCGATCTCGGGTGGGTTGAATGCTACGGCGTTAATTTCTGTTGCTTCGGATAATGAAGTCTCCATTGCAGCGCTTGATGGCTTTCTCTGGGAGAATGGCACTGCGACTTCTTCCGTTAAAGTGACGCGGATTGGCTCGATCGAGGAAGCTCTTGAGGTTTCTTTGGTAGTGAGCGGTAATGCAAGTAGCGGGGTGGACTTTTCGGGAGTGCCCGAGAGCGTGATCATACCAGCGGGGCAGGCGAGTGTAGATTTTGGTGTCTCGGTCATTGATGATTCGATCCGGGAAGGACGCGAGGCCATTTTTGTGATGCCGGTCGCCACTGACTTATTTGCTGTGAGGTCGGAGAGAGTGGCTTCGATCATGATCATTGATGATGAATTGGCGGTGGTTGAAGTTCCTGATGCAGGGGTTGATATGACGGTGGCCGTCAATACGACGATGAACTTAGCTGGGCTGATTCAATCGCGGGAACAATTTGTGGAATCGGGAGATTATTGGAAATTTGATGACCAAGGCTTTGCCCCGACGATTGGCTGGAAAGGTTTGCCGTATGCTGATGGAGATTGGCAGGTCGGATTAGCGAAGTTTGGTTATGGCGACAACGATGAGACAACTACCGTGAGTTATGGCGGAGTAGATAATCAGAAACAGATCACAACTTACTTCCGTCGGAGATTTTATCTCAATGATCCGGCTGATTATTCCGCACTGACTACAAGTCTCTTGGTTGATGATGGGGCAGTGATTTATCTGAACGGGAATGAAGTAGAGCGCATCAATATTGATTCTGGAACAGTCACTTATTCCACCCCGGCAAAGGATTCGGTGGGAGGAGATGACGAAGAGACCTTTTTCGATTGGTTTCTCGATCCTGCGGACCTCGTGGCCGGAGAAAATGTGATCGCGGTGGAAGTTCATCAACGGTCGCAAACGAGTTCGGACCTTGGGTTTGATCTGACTTTGGATGGAACGCTCGCGAGTGGGTTACCTTCGGTTGGTGTGAAGTGGACGAGGAAATCTGGCCCGGGCACGGTGATTTTTGGAGATGATGAAAGTCTGAGTTCTTCGGTGCTTTTTGATCAGGTGGGGACTTATGTCTTGAGCCTTGAAACAGAAAGTGGAGAGGTCGATGAAGTCATCGTTTTTGTGGAAGCGGCGCAGGGGCATACGCAGGGTTATGCTCAGTGGATCACAGCTTATTCTCTCATTGATGAGGCGCCGCTGGCAGATCCGGATTTCGATGGGGCGTGTAACCTCATGGAATACGCTACCGGAGGGAATCCCGAAGAAGGAGGAGATGCCGCTATTTCGACGCTCGTTGAAGACCCGATCACTCCGGGAGACCTTTTGTTCACCTACCGGCGTTTGCGCGGGATTAATCCAGGAGATGCCTCAGGAGAGACTGGGAATGGTTATTCGATCTATGGGCTTAATTATTCGGTGCAGGCATCGAATAATCTTACCCCTTGGGCTTCGGCGACTGCTTCCTTGGCGATGCAAGTCGAAGGAGCGCCGGTCGATAATGGCGATGGAACAGAATCGGTAATGGTTCGTCTCACGCCACCTTCGACTTCAAACTCTGGCTGGTTTGTCCGATTACGGATAGAGCAGGAGTAGAATAGGGCACAAGATTCCAAGGCTAAATAGACTTGGGGATAGCGCTAATTTCTCGTTTGAACTTGAAGGGCGATGTGTTTTGAAGAACCGTTGCGACATGAGTCAGCTTATGAGACGACAGGCGTTGGAGCATGACCATCATTGTGAATGCTGGTGTTGTGAAAAGAAAGTCTGCAGCGTAGAGCTGAATGACCAAGAAGTAGAGGAGTCAGGGGATGCAGACAGGCCTCTAGCTTAATTAATTTATGAAGGTCCTTCTTTTGGTTAGAAACTTTGATCTTGGTGGGACCGAGGTGCACGTCCGGGAGTTGGCAAATGGACTCGCAGAGGCCGGGCATCGGGTCTTTGTAATGTCGAGATCAGGCCGGCAGGTCGAGTATTTAAATGCGGGAGTCACCTTTATCCAGCATCGCTTCACTGACTTTGGCTTAGTGGCGGCTGTTTCTAAAGTGAGGAAACTCATTCGGTCTGAGAAGATCGAGATCATCCATGGGCATCAGAGGCTACCGATTCTAATTTCAGCGATTGTAAAAATGCTCACTGGCATTTCTTCTGTGGCGACGATCCATGGTCGGATATCATTAGATTCTCGTCCTGCTTTCATGCGTCGTTGGATTGACAGGATAATTGTCGTCGCTCCGAATCGGTTAAGCGTTCTGAGAGAAAAGGATGTGATCCGAGAAAAATGCTGCGTGATTTACAATGGACTGGCCCTAGAAGGTCGTGGACCCTCGAGAGAAAAGATTCAGGGTCTCAATCTGCTTTATGCGAGCCGAGTAGATCGTCGTCATGGCCAAGCTTTGATTATCATTTTGAAGAAGGTTTGGCCTTCTTTGCTGCATCAGTTTCCCGAGGCGAAATTGCATATTGCTGGGGATGGGAATCGGCTAGCAGAGTTGAGGGAAGTCGCTAAACCCTTCACAGAGTCTTCGGAACAGTCGGTGGTTTTCCATGGCTTCGTGCCCTACCTTGACTCTCTTTTTAAGGAGACTTCGCTGACTTTGGGGGTGGGTCGAGTTGCGATCGAATCGTTGGCTTCGGGGGTGCCAGTGGTGTCGGTCAATTCCGCGCATTGGGCTCCGGTGGTTTCTCAGGAGAATTATGAAGGCCTAAAAGCTGACAATTTTGTAGGACGCTCTTTTCATGAGTTTGAGCCTGAGTTTCTTCTCGCGGAGCTACTGCGTGTGCTTGGCGAGTTGGATGAGGTTTGGAGCGAAACTCAAAATTTGAGTGAGAAGGTCTATCAAGACTTTTCCTTGGCGACGATGGTGGATCGCACTGAGCAGGTCTATCATGAGGTGGCGAACTGAAGGCCGATATGGTTCCGATTGACTGGGACTTCTATTGGTTACCTATTCGCCCAGCCCAACCCCTGCGGATGATAAATAATCTTCGAAATCCACCGCATTTCTAGTCTGGACAGATTGATGAGCTGCATTAGCAAGCAAATGACCTAAAAGGCATTCATCTCTGGGGACGTTGGTCAACCGGTCCTCCGTAAGCGCCTTTCCAAAGTCCGCAATTTCAGCCGCATAAGCGTCTTTATAGCGTTCAGGGAAAGGCTCATTGATAGCTGACACTTCCATTCCCTTTGAGGTATGCATCTGGACTGTATGGTTCCGCTCATTTTCAGCGATCGCCATGCCCCCCTCACCAAAGATTTCTAACCGCTGGTCATATCCATAAGTAGCGTTTCGGCTTGTATCGATTGAGCAAATCAAACCCGTCTTATATTTGAGAATCACCATTACGGTGTCTAGGTCTGGAATGCCCCGGATTTCATCATCATAAGCGTGGCCATAAGCGAAAACCGAAATGGGCGGTTCTTTTCCTAAGAGAAAGATCAACATGTCGAAATCATGAATTAACATGTCGTGAAAAATATTTCCTGAAATCTTTAGGTAATCTAATGAAGTCTGGGGGTGGTCGCGTGAGCTTGTCTTAATGATTTTCACCGGTTCAAGTTTTTCAACCTTTGATTTCAAGGCGAGAAAGTTTCGATCATACCGCCTTTGGAACCCTAAGAATAAAGCTTTTTTTCGCTTAGCCGAAAGTTCAAAACAGGTCTGAATTTCAGTAAGAGATTTCCCAAGAGGTTTTTCCGTAAAGACATGTTTACCGGCTTCTAAGAAGCGGGTAATACACTAAAAATTAAATTGAGTAGGTGGTGAAATAATCGCGGCATCAAGCTCGTCATCTGCTAGCGCTTCTTCAATGTCTTCGAGCAAAATGAAATCATTTTTTTGAACGAGGTCATCCTGTGTGGAGAAACCTGGATCAACGACATATTTCAGGTCAAATAAATCGAGGTTGTTAATCGAAGCTAAATGAAAACGCCCAGCTCTTCCGAGTCCTACAATGCAAACCTTAATTTTCTTTTTCATTCTATTTGCTGGTGCCTTTGAGCACTACCCTCTGCATTTAAAACGTAATCACGTCCGGCAAGTACTTGGCAGCAAGATCCTCATAAAAGGGCCGTAATTCAGAGACATTGGGAGGGACTGGTGACTTGGAGTAGAGATCATAGGGATTAAACCGCTTGACCCATTCAAAGAGTGAATGATCATGCTGATTCATCAAATGGTCATATGCGCCTTCTTTATGCTGTGCGTAAAACGAGTGATAGCGGATCATATACAAGGCAGGCTCAGGTAAATATTCCTTGAGAACGTGGTATAAATATTCGTCATGGCCCCATGAAAGCTGGACCCGATCGAGGCCGCAATTTGGCTCATAAATCCCATATTTTGTGTTAAAACGTGGGTTGTGAAAATCGGAATTTTCTTTAAAGAATTCGGGGTAAACAATGGATTGGGAAAATTGACATCCCACTGGGAAAGTATCTCCCACGACTGCCCATTGCGGCTCGCCAAAGAGGCAGAGAACCTTGCCTAGGTCATGTAAAAATCCGGTTAGGATAAACCAATCGGGATGACCATCAGCTCGGATCGCTTCGGAGGTCTGCAACAAGTGCTGAGTTTGGTCCAAATCGGTATCAGGATCAGAATCGTCGACGAGGGTGTTTAAAAACTCAACTGCTTCCCACAAACCCATCTTCCGTTTTTCGAGTTTCGTATATTTCTCTTTTTTCTGAAGAACGAAGTCATAGTTCTGATAAAGATGGTTTAGGCGGTAAAACTCCCGCACCGTATCTCTTGCCGGATCATTATAATCTCGAAAATCCTCTTTCTCTTTATCTCCATTTTCAGGGTAGCGGCTACGCAAGTTCTCCTCCCAGAGGTCTTCGATATCAGGGGTTTTATCTTTTAGGTTTTTCATGCTGGGGGCTACGGAGGTAAAGATAGGAACGATAACGCCTAGGAGAATTTTGTAATTTGGTGAAATTCCTTGGGGACCATTTACTAGATGAGCCAGCCTAGCCAAACGTAAATTCCCACAATGAGTATGACCAAAAAGCTGCTAAATGCCTTGGTGTGTTTCCATTCTTCAATTTCTACGAGCCCTTTATCCTTCGGTTGGAATGGATTCTGGTTTGGATAAAAATGCGTCACCGCAAACATGACAGCCATGTTCAAAACAAATTCAATACCCCAAATGTGAACAAAGTGAATATCGACCTTGAAAATGAATTTGGCACTGATGTAAAACGCAAGCCCCACACACATTGCGGCTTTCGCTCCCTGAGCTGAGATCTTGGGGAGGAATAATCCCGCGAGCATCACTGAAGCAATTGGAATGAAAAAGATTCCATTGAGTTTTTGAAGTAGGTCATAGAGTCCGTCCGGAGCTCCCGCTACGAGGGGTGCTGTTAAGATTGCTACGATCGCTAAAACAATCGAAACGGTCTTTCCTGCGCGAACCATTTGGCGATCATTCGCGCTAGGATTCATGAGCCTCTTATAGATTCCCATGCTAAAGATGGTCGCGGTGCTATTTAAAACACTGTTGAACGTGCTGAGGACCGCGCCCATCACGACCGCCGCAAAAAATCCTACGAAACTTAAAGGGAGGACCTTCTTGATCAACTCCGGATAAATGAGATCTTGGTTGCCAAAAAAGCGATCTCCAAAGTAATAGAAGCCAATCACTCCAGGCAGAACAATGATCACTGGGACAAATATTTTTAACAACCCCGTGATTAAGAGTCCTTTTTGGGCCTCTACCAAAGATTTTGCACCCAGGGCACGTTGAATGATGGTTTGGTTCATCCCCCAGAAATAGAGTTGGTTAATCACCAATCCAGTGAACAAAGTCCCGAAAGGCAGCACTGAATCTGAGGCCCCCACTACATTGAATTTTTCGGGGCAATGCTCATAGACCTTCACTAGGCCTCCCCAGACATTACCATCTCCGATATTCCAGAGCGCCAAGATCGGGACTAATAATCCTCCTAAAATAATCCTATGGCATTAATGGTGTCACTATAGGCGACCGCTTTGAGGCCCCCAAAAATGGCATAGCACGAACCTACGCAGCCAATCGCTAGAACGGTGTACCATAATGCTGCCTCCTGGCTGATCCCAAAAGTTTCAGAGATATTAAAGATGCTCTCCAAATTAATAGCTCCCGTATAAAGAACGATTGGCAATAGAGTGACCACGAAAGAAGCGAGCAAAAACAAAGCAACCATTGTCCGGGTAGTTGCATCAAATCGTTCTTCGAGGTATTGCGGGATAGTGGACAATCCCATTTTTAAATAAGTGGGTAAGAAGTAGGTAGCGGCAACGACCAAGGCTAATGCCGAAGTGACTTCCCACGCGATGATGATGAACCCATTTTTATAAGCGCTCCCATTCATCCCGATCAAATGTTCGGTCGAAATATTGGTTAAGAGCATCGAGCCAGCGATCACGACACCGGTTAGGCTTCGGCCACCTAAGAAGTATCCATCTTGGGTAGAGAGCTCCTCTTTCCTCAAGCGGAACCACGAGTAGAATGCTACGAACGCGGTAAAGCCTATGAATGTGATAAAGACTTGCATCGCTAGATGATGCAATTTGAGAAAGC
>JAQWSX010000037.1 GCA_029242935.1 Akkermansiaceae bacterium | reverse complement strand
GCTGTTCCTGCGGCGTGCGCAGGTGCTTATCGGATGGTCCGTCGCTCTCGACCTCCCATTGGGCTTCCTGCCCTTTCGCCACGCCAGGAATGTCTCGACTGCCCGGAGTTGGAAACCACACCGGCTTACCCTCGACGGGTTCGGCTCCCCAGACTTCGGACAACTTCGGTTTCTCCATGGCCCATAGCTCGCGCTCAGTAGCCTCGATCAGGAGCTTGCGCTGTTCACGCTCATTCGCCAAATGCATCGCCCCGCGCGTCTTGTTGCGACCGCCGTGAATGTAGGAAGCATTGGGCGGATGCCACCACGTAAAGTAGTGATGATTTTTCTCGTAAACGGCACGTCGGAATTTTTCATCACGTGGCGTCGCTAATGGGAGGGTAAGATCATCGCGCCATAATCCTAGTCCGCGCGCCATCAATTGACTCACCGCCCAATCACCGTACTCGGTCAGGTGAACACCGTTGATGGTAATTTTTCGATTAGAAATATTCGAAGCCCGCTCGAGCATCGGGGTAAAAAGGTCGAGAAAACGAACTCCGTGTTCCTTTGCCACTGTTTCGGAGGCTGTGGAGTAAAGTTGGATCCGACGGGTTCCTTCACCGCTATTTGGCAATCCATTATCGAGATCTTCAAACGGGATCGGCGAGACTAGAACGATGCGTGGTGCAGATTCTCCATTAAATTTTTGGCCCTGCAGTTTTTTTAAAAAGTTGCCCAGTTCGGCTTTGTAGTGATCGAGTCCCGTCGCCCCTTGAAATGATTCGTTGAAACCAAAACAGAGAAATAGGAGATCGGCGCGATGTTCCTTCAGCTCAGCGGAGAGCTTGGGGAATCCTTGCGGGCGGATACGCTGCTGTACTTCATCGGCCGACCACCCCATGTTGCGGACACGTAAGTTGTGATCGGGAAAACGACTGTGCAGGAATACTTCGAAATATCCGAACAGCTGCAGCCGCTCAGCAAAGGTGTTGCCGAGGATGACGATGCTGTCTCCCTTCCCGATCCGCAGCGGTTCGGCGCGCAGCCACCCTCCCCAAAAAATCAGAAACAGAATCGGTAGACGGGATCGAGATAGCATGACTACCCAATCTAATTCATCAACGCCTCGGGCCGAAAGTACTATTTATTTGCTAAGAATTTGCTTTTGCGGAGTGTCCCGGAGGACGCTGTTGTAGAGGCCGGAGAGGGGAAGAAAGGGGTTTATCTTACTCAGCTTTTGGCTTCTTTGCTTTCTGCTTCTTCGCGGGACGCACCAGTGAGATTTCGCCCGTGTCACCTGTCGATTGCATTTCAAATCCAACTGTAAGCGAGTTTTTGTCGACGATCGTATGGGTTATTTTAAGCTCCACTTCCTGACCGTCGGCATTGGTTTGGGTCAGGTCGAGAACGGCGCCGCCATCTTGAGCAGCCCAAGTTCCACGGCCAAGTGCCCCTTTTGAGTTCACCCCCATTTGGAGGACTTGCTCGGATTCCTGATCAAACACGATGAGTGCTGAGGAAGTGCTTTCTTGAGTTTTGAGGCTTACCTCCACCGCATGGTTCTTGATTTTCCATTTGTATGAGAGCTTGAAATTTTCGCCGTTGGTATCTGCATCAACCCAGGTGCCGAGCATCTTTTCGATTCCTGCTTCTTTCATCACATCGCCAAGAGTTTGCGCTTGCAGATTGGATGCTGTGAAGCTGACCGAAAGGGCTGCAATAGAGAGGATTTTGGATAAGGTTTTCATAGTCTTTTAGTTTTGGAGGTTATGGGTCCCACTGAAATTCAGAAGGTTCCGAGGAAAACCTTCATCCAGCGTTCGGGCAAGATGAATAAGACCCCCAAGTCGGTCAAGCGATCTCTGCTAGGAAATTGCTTTTGGCGGGAAGAAAAAAAGCCAGAGTGGGCGGTTCGGAAAGGGGGTTGATAGGCGGGGGATCTTACCAGGGTTTGGCCTTGAGGGTGTATGTTGCTTTGTGGATTTTTCCGGCGCGGCGGTATCTGACGATGACTTGATCACCTGCTTCGTAGTTGAGGCGGATGTAGATCTGGGCGTTGAGGGCCAAAGGGCTCTGGGTGACGCCGTTGACGGATGTGACGATGTCTCCTTCGCGCATGCCGGCTTGTTTACCGGGGGTGTTGCTCCAGAATTTGGTGGCTTGGGTGGCAAAGCTTTCGGCAGGAAGATTGAGTTCTCTCTTTTCCTCCTTCGTTAAAGGTTTTCCCCAAAACCCCGGGAATGGTTCCATTTTGTGGCCGATCGAGCGGCGGTTGAGGTCGGTGACGCGCCAGTAGGGAGGGAGGGTGATTTTTCGGGTGGCGCGATTAGTGGTGAGAGTGAGTTGCTTCCGATCGCGCGGGAGGTGGTGAAGGAGGTATTGGATATCGGCGTAGGTGCTGACGTTTCTGTTTTCCACTTTGAGGATTTGCTCTCCAGTTTTGATGCCCGCTTTGGAGGCAACTCCGGTGGCTTGTTGAACTATGGTGGGGTCGTCGACTTTGAGGCGAAGGCCAAGTTTGATTGGATCTGGGAAAATCCAGGGTGAGGTTTTCTTATCGTAGTCTTTCAGCGAGAACATTTCCACGGCTTGTCCCTCGGCAACCTGGTGGCAATGCACACATTGGTTTTTTTGCACAACTTTGCGGATATTGGGGAAGGTTTGTGACATGCGAGATTTTCCGGCGGGGGGAAGTTTGAGTTTTTTGGACTTCCAGCTCTCGTGTAATTTGAGACCGCGTTGGAGGGCGAGGGTGACACTCGGAAACGAGAGGTAGGTTTCCGCGGCTGCATCGTCGCGGGCTCCGTAGCGGAGGTAGACTTGTTTTTGGTGGTTGATAACGAAGAGGCCGAAGGTGGTGTTGAAGTCCATTTCGAAGACTCCGATGTCGACCTCGGCCATATTGATGAGGCGGAGGCGAATGAATTGCTCCTGAAGCTTCGCCAAGGGGCTATCTTTTTTTGGACGCACAAACTGTGCCTCAAACTTGCGGCAAGCCGCTCAGGTTTCTCACCGGAATTCGGCGAGGATGGGTTTGCCGGTTTGTTTGGACTGCTGGAGCGCTTGATCAAGGTCGGTGATCCAAGGGAACGTGGGTTCAAAGGGGGGGGGCGGTGTGTGTCTTTCGTCGGCGGTGAGGGAGAGTGGGAGAACAGCTAGGATGAAGCCCAGAAAGGGAATTTGGAATTTCATGGCGGGTAGCGTAGTGGAAAGGAATCAAAAGCACAGCTTCCGACTCCATATTTAATTTTTTTGAGGAAATGGGGCGTTTGGTGACATGGTGCTACTACTCGGCAATTGAAGAATCGGGATGAAACTTAAGCCAGGCTTTCCGGAACGAAGGAATGGCGTGCCGTCGTTCGAGGAGTTGGCCTTTTTGTGGTCCTGAAATTGCCTTGGCTTGCCAGGGATCCCAAGCCGTTCCGTCTGTGCTGATGAGGTTGCCGTTGTTTAGGGCGGGGGAGAAGTTGAGTAATTTGGCTCCGATCTTTCGATTAAAGATAAATCCGGCGGAGCTGTCTTTGTGGAAGATGACAACTACTTCCTCGGTGCCAAGTTTGTCCTGATAGACTGGTTTCTTCGAGAGGATATCGAAAGGCCAGGCGCGGGTGGTGTTGAGGTGCTTGATGCCGATGACGTAAGATGAGGGGTTACGGAAAGAGTCGGAATTGAATCTGTTGGCAGAGCGTTTGAGGGAAAGGACGGAGGTTTTTGGGTGAGCCTTTTTCCAATCCTTCCATGAAGTGATGACGGAGGGAATAGGCGTGAGCGTGTTGCCTTTGAGCGGGCCTTCCATGCATTCGCCGAGGAGATGGGCCCAGAGCGATCCGGTTTGGAGGTCACGCATAACGAGGCTTCGCTGCCAGAGCTTTCCCGAAACCTGGAAGACGAAGCGCTCTTTATGTTGTTTGATCTCGGCGGCATACACGATGCCATTGAAGCAGAGATGTCACCAGGTCGCGGCAATGGCTTTTCCGCCGAGTTTGTCGTTGATGATCTCGCGCCGGGGTCCGGTGAGCATGTTGATCGGGTAAGCCCGGGCGCTTCCGTTGACGGTGACTCCGAGAACGAGTTCTGCATTGTTGATTCTACCCTCCAGATCTTCCCCGGCCTGAATCTGTGTATCGACGATTGCGGGAAGCGGCTTCATTAAAGTGACCGGCTTGAACTCGCGTTTGGTTTTGTCTGCGGAGGAGACAAAGGTGCTGATCGCGAGGAGTCGAATGATGGAGAGGGATAGGCGATTCATAGGGCAAAGGAGTGGCTGCGCCCTCGCCGCTTGGACGGTAGGGGCATTGGTTGAGGGTAATTGCAAAGCTAAGCGGCGGCTCCGCCATTCCTTTATTTCATCCAGATGAGAAAATTGCTAGGGATTTGCTTTTGGGGGGAGTTCCTTGAAGTCGGCTTTGGTTCGGAGTGAAGGAGGGAGAAAGGGGATGGGCATCCAATAGGGTCAGCTCAGGGATGTCACCCTGTTTACTCCACCGCTTCAATCTTCCGCGCCGCGCCATAGAGAACCCAGATGAGAATGGCGACAACGACGGCGATAAGGACGTGAAGGATCCACTTCTCGGCAAACCAGGGCGGCAGGGTAATTCCTGCGCTTTCGTCGTAATCCGGATTGGGTCGCGGATCGCTCATCGCGATACTTTCTCCTGCAATACCTTCGCTTTCTGCTCGCAGGAGGACAGCGGTATCGTAGTCGGGTTTTTGTAACTCCGCGGCTGGGGCATGGTAGGCGACCTGCCATGAATCGTTAGGTTCCGTGAGAAAGACCAACTCGACGAGAGGCCCGGTCCCTTTCGCGGACTTGACCTGAATGGGTCGATTGTCCCCATTCTCGATGAGGAGCCGTATCTGCTCTACTTGGGTTTCAGGGAACCGGAAACTGAGCTTCTCCTCCTTCAACCCAGCGAGATCGTAGCGATGAATCGTATCCTGACTGATCGCTCTCCATTTTTCAGGATCGTCTTCGCGCGGGATCTCGATACGGACCTTCCGGCGAAAATTATTCTCTTCGACGGTGAGGACCAACTGGTTGATCGGCACGGTTCCGGTTTCAAGAATGATTTCGGTCTCTTTCTTTTTCTCTCCTTCGTTTTCTGCGATCTGTTTCTGAGAAATGACCTCAAGCGGGTATATGACGACCCCTCGATCTGGCAGACGGGGTTGTTTGGGAGTAAGGAAGGTAAATTTGTCGACACGGAAATCCCGTGTTTTGACCGTGGTCGATTCCGTGACTTGCGGTCCCGATGGTGCACCGAGAGTTTTCGTGACCCGTCGTAGGTCCGATTGCTGCTCATCTGTTGCGTCTTCGAGCTGTATCCGAATCTGATCGTAATCTCCGACGGGAAGATCGATATCAGTTCTTCTGAAATCGACAAAGGCCTCGCGGTCGTGGATTAGAAACTCGCCAATTAGGAGAGACCATTCTCCCTCTCCTTTTTTGGCGTAGACGGAAACCGTTTTTTCAAAGTTTCGTAAGGGAGTATGGATGCGCATTTTTGATATCTGCCGTGAGCCTTCAGGAAATTCGACGGTGTAAACAAGCATGTCTTCGGAGCTCTTGTCGAAGGCGACGATCGTGCTGGAAACTTCCTGTGGTGCAATCTCTCGCTTCCTTGGCCGTGTTTCTCGCACGAGGAAGGGCCACTCGAGAACTTCCTCCTCTCGGACCCTAAAGAGCCGCAGATCAGCAAAGTTCGATTTACTTTTTTCGAATAGGGCTCGATCGACTTTGATTCTCCCAAGACCTTCTTGAGTCGAGCTAGACGCAGAGTCACGAAGGAGGGCGAATGGAGCTGTTGGAGGCAGCATCTCATCTGCCCATGAAGGGTTACTCAGAAACAGGGAGGCTAGAAATAGAATGAATCGATTCATGAGTCAGTGGAGTCAGATGGTCTTTTTTCCTCATCAGTATCAGAAGAGTCAGTGAGAAAGCGGTGGCGATATTTGAGGTAGAGAAAGGAGCCAAAAAGAATGACAAGGCCGAGGATGATGAAGGAAATAATGCGGAAGAGCTGATCGAGGCCAGCGAGGTCGATAACGAATACCTTCAGGATGACGCCAATGAACAAGGCCAATCCTATCCCGCGAAGCGCCGCCTTTGATTTTGAGATGCCTGCTAAAAGCATGGAGAGGGCAAAGATAGCCCAGAATATGGAGAGCCCTCCCATTCGAAACCCGGGAACGAATTGGTTGAGGGCAGTCCACACTTCAAGGCTGAGATACCCAAAAAGACCAGCAAGTGAGGCGAAAGCAAAAACCGACGTGGTCTTGGAATCCGGACGATGTCGTAGGGCAAACTGCCATGCCAGAACCAAGAAGACAATGAGCGAACCGAAGTTCAGAAGCCGCATTACCCCTCCGGCGAAAAATCCGTTTACTTGATAGACGAGATGCAATCCCGGCTTCCAGAAGGTGATGTCGAAAAAGAAAATTTTGAGTGTGAGAATGCTGAGGACAATCCAGAACGCGTTGGCTGCGAGTCCATTGCGATTCGCGAGCATTTCACGAAAGAGAACCGCTGCCAGACCGAGCCAGATGAAGGTCAATGCGGGACGCGTGAAAGGCTCGTAGAGGTAATTGAAAGTGTGAATGGCTTCGAAATTGAGAACGAGAAAAGAAAGCCCAACCACGACCCAGAAGCAGATCCGAGTGAAAAGCGTCTGACCGAACCAAGGTTTGATATCATTGTTCTCAGAGATCAACCATGATCCCCCTTTCTCCCCCTCGCGGGAAAAAAGGCGCCCGGCTGCGAAGAAAGAAGCAATAGGAAGACCGAAGAGAAAGAGGCGTTCTACTAGGGCCATGGCGTATTCTCCTCCGGAAAGATTGGTCATAGGTCGACCAAATTGAGCGTGAAGATCAAAAATTGCGATTCGGACCAGAACGATCAAATAGAGCACATAGGCGAGCTGGCGGAGGAACTCGCTTTTCATCCGTGAGGCAATCCATAGCATCACAAATCCTTGAATGGCCCAGCTTACCGTGATCCAGCCTTCGGAAAGGACAAGTGGTAAAGTGATGGCAACGAAGACCGAAGATAAGCCCATGAAACTCAGAAGCAGTCCTTTGTCCTCGATGTTCTTTCGGAGAAAGTAGGCGATATGTCCAACATAGAAGACTGCGAGTCCCAGAGTGACGAAGGCAATGGCCTCTCTTGAGAAGGTGTTCCCGACAAGGTGGACTGAGAAGGCGAGGAAGACGCTAGCATTCAGAAAAAGAAAGAGCAATTCTAGGAGGGTTGCTTTTTGCTTACTGACTAGGTGATAAAGAAAGGTAGCGGTGGAGAAGAGGGTGAAAAACCCTATAAGGAATGGCATAAATTCCCAGAAGCGTTCTGGGGAAAATCCCGCATCGACCGCTTTCAGCGTGAGTAAGCTCGTTGCGGCAAAACCGATATAGTTTAAAATTCTCCAGTCTTTCCGCCAGGCGATAAAGAGCACGCCGGACCCTAACAAGAGCAGATACGCGAGAAAGGAAACCACGCTTGGGTTCTGCGTTTCGATCATAAAGGGAGTGAGGTAGCCTCCCGCGATTCCGAGAATTGCAATCAGGAGTGAGTTTCTTCGTATCGCGATCACTCCCGCTGCGATCGTCACTAAGATCATCAGGGCAAAGGCGAGAGGGGCGCCGACTACCTCAAGTCGGAAACCGGTAAAGAAACTAAAATAGAAGGTGGCAAATCCCGCCCCGGCTAGACCTTGCCCAATGAGGTCATACTGGCCGGAAATGAGTTTGATTCCTCCCACGAGAAGCAGAACCCCCGTTAGGACGGAGACCGAAATCCGAACGAGAGGTCCCATCGCTTCGCTGGTTGCGGTGTAACTCAGAAAGAAGCCAATACCGAGGATGAGAATGAAGATGCCCAGTCGGAGGAGCCATGTTGTTGCGACAGCAAACTCCATCGTGACGTTCTTAGGGCGATGCTCTTCTCCAACGACGATCCAACTCCAGATTTTCTGAAGGATCTCCTTTGCGGCAGCTTCAAACTTCGAGGGCTCGGAAACTTTCTTGGCGACCTGTGCCACTTCCTCAGTTTTCTCTACATCCTCTTCGATTCTCGCTGCCAGCAACTCCCGTTGCTCTTTGTCTGGCAACGGAGGAGGAGGGGCGATGCTCTTTTCTGGAATGGGCTCTCGATCTTGAAGCGCTTTTTTCGCTTCGGGGAGAACTGGATTAATCGGTATTTCCGTTTTGATTTTCTTCGAGACAGTTGTCTCGGAGAGGGGTTCTTCTGCTGACGAAGATGGGTGAGATTGTTCTGCAAGAGACTCCGAAATCTGATCCAATTTTGAATGAAGAAATTCGATCGAAGATTTCAGCGTGCTTTGCTTCGAGATC
>JAQWSX010000031.1 GCA_029242935.1 Akkermansiaceae bacterium | reverse complement strand
ATTTGAAAAAGAAGATCATTGATCTCGAGAAGGCGTTGACTCCGGACGTCCGATCTCGAGGAGATAAGGGCCAAGGCCGTGTGCTGTTCCAGACACTCTGCGCAAGTTGTCATCAACTTTATGGGAAAGGAGGGAAATTGGGTCCGGATCTCACTGGATCGGGGCGCGCTGATTTTGGATACCTTTTGGAAAATATTATCGCGCCGAATTCGGTGGTCCCAGTGGAATACCAAATGTCTTTGATCACGCTTAAAGATGGAAGGGTCATAAGTGGTTTGATCATAGCATCCGATGAGCGAACCGTAACTCTGAAAACACTTACGGATGAAATATCGATTGAAAAGAAAAGCGTTTTTAAAAATATGCGAATGCAGGATTCAATCATGCCTCAGGGGCTCTTGTCCGACCTCTCTGCCGACCAAATTCGTGATCTCATCGCTTATCTCATGCATCCCCGGCAGGTGGCGTTTCCTGAGCCAAAGAAGTGATGCCTAAATCAATGACGGCCTTCCAATCAACTCTCGGCGACTGGAAAATAGAAAGGTCTCAAAACCGCATAAAATCCTTGGCGATCGGGTTGGAGTGGCTTGTCCTTTGAAGGGACTGGCAAGATTACTCGTCCTATTCGAAACTTGTTTCATTTTAGGAACGTAAGGAGAATAAGTAATGAAACGACGATATTTTCTTTCTGGCTCTCTCGCGGCGACTGCTACTAGTGTATTTGGAGAGGGATCTAAAAAATCACTCTCGTTGGGCTATGATAACTTCGCGGTGCGGGCGATGGGTTGGAAGGCCAAGGAACTCATCGACTATGCCGTAAAACTCAAGGTTGATACGGTTTTCATCACTGACCTTGATGCCTTTCAGTCTCTCGATGAAAAGCATCTTTTGGGGATTCGTAAATACGCCGATGATCTGGGGATCCAAATTTACCTTGGAACCTGGAGCATTTGCCCGACTTCAGTCAGTTTCAAAGATAAGTGGGGAAAAGCCGAAGAACATCTACGTCTTGGTCTGAGGTCTGCAAAGGCCCTTGGATCACCAGTAATTCGAGTGGTACTTGGAAATGGAAGAGATCGGACAACAAAGGGAGGCATTGCAGCCCGTATTGAAGACACGGTTAAAGTTCTCAAGTCGTGCAAAGGCGTGTGCGAAGATCTTGGTGTTAAGGTTGCTATGGAAAACCATGCTGGGGACATGCACTCGTTGGAGTTGAAGTCGCTCGTAGAGACAGCGGGTTCAGATTTTGTGGGTGTTAATCTAGATGCTGGAAATGCAGTTTGGACTCTTGAGACTCCGCTTGAAAATCTGGAAAATCTTGGAAAGTATACTCTAACGACGAGCTTGCGAGACACCCAGGTTTGGAAGAGTGAGAACGGAGTAACCGCGCAGTGGACGGCGATGGGTGAAGGAATGGTGGACTGGAAAGCTTACTTCAAACGTTTCGCAGAGCTTTGCCCGAATTCACCAGTTCAGATCGAGACAATTTCAGGCTTTAATCGCGAGCTCGCATTTCGAAAAGAGGGCTTTTGGAAATCTTGGGCATTGGGCAAACCTGAGAGTCTTGTTGCCTTTGAAAAATGGGCTGCTACAGGGACGGCTCGGAAGGCTCATAAGTCTTCTTCGAAAGAAGATGAACAAAAATATCAAAGAGGGGAGATTGAACGTAGCATCGCTTACTGTAAATCGATTGGGCTTGGTGTAGCAAAATGAAACTCACGGTTTTCATATGGTCGAGTTTGGTGGTTTTTTGCTTTGGAGCCGAGCTACCTCTTGCTGCCTTAGGGGAAAAAATCTTTCTTGATACTTCACTTTCTACCCCCCCTGGACAAGGATGTGTTTCGTGCCACATTCCTAAAGAAGCATTCGCGGATCCTCGCCGGGTTTCTCCGGGCGCGGTGAAGGGGCGGGCAGGGCGACGGAATGCACCTTCATTAATGTATGCCGCGTTGATCCCATCTCAAAGGTTGGAAGACACTTATGACGACAAAGGCGAGTTAGAATATATCGTGGAAGGTGGCCTTTTTCTAGATGGTCGGGCACACGATCTTCAGGACCAGGTTCGTCATCCTTTTTTTGATAAGAACGAAATGAATATTGCTGGTGCTAAGGAGTTGGCAGGAAAGTTTCGTAGCGGGAATTACGCGAAAGAATTCAAAGATCTCACGGACAAGGAAATCAATGAGAAAACGTTTGAAGCTTTGGTTGCCTTCCTCCGTGAGCCGATGTTTCGGCCCTTTAATTCCCGCATTGATGAGTATTGGGCTGGCGACAAAGAAGCACTCAGCCTTTCGGAAAAACGTGGGCTTGATGTGTTTCAAACTACGGGAAAGTGTTCTACCTGCCATCTGACGGGTGTTGCAAGTTGGCCCAAGCCTTTGTTGACTGATTCTGGATTTGATAACTTGGGAGCACCGGCGATAGGGAGAATCGACCCGGGACTCGGAGCTGTTACAGGTAAGGCTGGGGAACTTGGGCAATTCAAAGTGCCTTCGCTTCGAAATGTCGCTTTGACGGCTCCCTATCTGCATATGGCTCGATCAAAACTTTAAAAGAGGTGATTGAGTTATACAACAAGCGCGATCTTGAGCCCGAGCGCTGGGGGGTGACAAATTATCCTCGAACCGTGAATCATGAAGACATGGGCGACCTTGGTTTGACCGATCAGGAAGTTGATGACCTGGTCGCCTTGTTGGCCGCTTTTACTGACCAAAACTTACTCAAGATTCCGGAGGGGAATATTTTTCCCCAAGTTCCTCTGGGGGTGCCACAAACCGAAGAGCGAAAAGCATTTTTCCTTACCAAACGAAGGCATGACTTAACCGTCCCTCGTAGGCCAGGTGGCAATTAAAGGTCAAAGCGATGCGGCTCGTGGATCGCTCTGAAGCTGCTGGTGGAAATTCAGCTTGTTGTAGGGATTTTTTTCAAGAGGAACGAGAGAAAGCAGGTTTTTAAAAGCAGGCCTCTAAAGGGCATGAAATTGGACTTTAAGCCTGTCAAACCCGTTTTCTCTGGAATAGGCCAAGTTTTCTTCGACGTGAGAAGCCGCCTCCAAAATTTCGATTGTTGCTACTCTTGCGATCAAGGCTTCGAGAAGTGAGCGGATAATGAGTCTGGCGTGTGGTGCCCCGAGGCAAAGGTGTTTACCAAAACCGAAAGAAACGTGGGGGTTTGGCTTTCGAGTGAGGTTTATTTTTTCGGGTTCGTCGAAGACCTCTGGATCAAAATTTGCGGCAGCCCAGCCCAAGGAAACGCGACCTCCAGCTGAAATCTTATTCCCTCTGATCTCGGTTTCAATTGGACAGACCCGACCGATGTGAGTGAGAGGCATAAAAGCCCGGAAAAATTCTTCTCCAGCAATCACTAGACCTTTGGGATTGTCGCGGAGTGATTGAAGGTCTTCGGGGTATTGTCCAAAGTGGGCGATGATTGAAGAGATACTATGAATGATGGTGTCCCGACCTCCGGCGAAGGTGAGGTTTGCGAATCCCATTTTTTCTTCGTGAGTTAGGAGGCGATTTTGAAAAGTTGCTTGATTTAGCGTACTGAAAAAATCCTTACCTGGATCTTTTTCCGCACGCTTAAAGGCCCAAGCAAGGTGATCTTCCAGCGTGGAGCCGCAGCCATTTTCATCGTGGAAAACGTGGATTCCCCACTCGATATAAGTGTTGGCTTCGGACTCGGGGACATTTAAAAGATAAGTCAAAGCCCGTGACTGGATGGGCAAGGCGAACTGGTGAACGATTTCAAGCGAGCCATTGCCTGTCAGAGCCTTTTCCAAAAGCTCGGTGACGAGGGTCTGAACTTTTGTAACGACCTCGGGAGTTTTGGATCGTTTAAAAAATGGTTCGACGATTTTACGATATTCGGTGTGCTCGGGCGGGTTTGTCTCGATGGGAAGTTGCCGCATGGTGCGCAATTCTTCTTCCGATGGGATGGGGACCCTGAATGGAGCATCGGAGCTGAATTTCTGCCAGTCCTTCGCGGCTGCCCGAACATCGGCATGGCGGAGGAGCATGGGAATCTCTTCTCCTTGAAACGGGCACTTTAGGGTGCCTTTTTTTTCACGTGCTTCTTGGAAGGGATCATTTTGCATGGTAACAGAAGCACCATCATGAGAATATTAAGTAGGTTGCTCAAATTCTTTTGGTGCCATTTTCGGTGTTCGTCTACTTTTTCAGTTTTTGAGTAAAGGTTGAGAATATCTAGTTTTGAGTCTCTTAAGGGGAAATTATGGCTGCAGCAATCCTCGAGCAGATCCTAAGTTTTCTAAAAAGGAAGCGAGAGTTCATCTAAGACGCAAACCAATAAAATGGATGCCCTTGCCTTTAAAGGCCTCGAACGTCCAATGAATGGAACTAACTCTCTGACAAATTTAAATCGAAGCTTGATGCTTCTTCGTGCTAATTAAAGGGATGAGATTATGGCTTCTGCTGGTTTTAGCGACTGTTTTACCAATGTTTGGTCAGGCGAATGATCCGAATCGACGGGATTTATACGCGCGAGGAGAAGAGCACTTTTTTGCGGGCCGAATTGATGAGTCGATCCAAAGCTGGGATTTAGAAATTGTCGCGCAGCCTTTTCGTGAACCCTATCACTGGCAGCGTGGGCTGGCTTTTTATTACGCGAATGAGTTTGAGAAGGGGGTCAGGCAATTTGAGCTGCATCAGAAGGTGAATCGAAATGATGTTGAGAATGCGGCATGGCATTTTTTGTGTGTGGTGCGTGCCGAAGCAGGGTCGGTAAAAAAAGCCCGGAAAGCCTTAATTCCGATAGTGGGTGATTCACGCGTACCGATGAAGGAAGTTCATGATCTTTTTGCGGGAAAGGGAACTTCGCAGGATATTCTGGATGCGGCTTCAAAAAATGCGGAAGGCCTCTTATTACGGAACCAACTTTGTTATGCCCACCTCTACTTGGGACTTTACTATGAGGCGCTTGGTGAAATCGAAAAGTCGAGGAGTCACATCCAGAAATCAGCGGTTGAATTCCGTATGGACCATTATATGGGAAAAGTAGCCCAGCTGCACTACAAACTCAGGAGGAAGCGACCTAATTTTATCTTTCTCTTTGCAGACGATCAGAAGGCGAACACGATCGCGGCGCATGGGAATCAGCATATCAGGACTCCAAATCTTGATCAGTTGGTTGAGCGTGGTTTCAGCTTTCGCAATAACTACTGTGCTGGTTCCTTCAGCGGGGCGGTTTGCGTGGCAAGTCGAGCCATGCTGATGACTGGGAGGCAGTGGTTGAATTTGCCCAAAAAGAATCCGGGCTCCAATTGGGGAGATGCCAAGATCCTGCCATCATATCTGACCCAACAAGGAGGATATCGCTCCCACATTATTGGGAAATGGCATAATGGAGAAGCAACCCTGAAGCGTGCTTTTTCTGAGGGTTCCTCGGTGTATTTGGGTGGGATGGCGAATCATGCTGATTTCGATGTGCAAAAGTTTTCTGGCGGGAAACTCTCGGGGAAGAGCCCTGCAGGGGGCTTCTCAAGTGAGGTCTTCGCTAACGATGCCGTAAAGTTTATTGAGGGAGCAAAGACCGAAGAAAATTTCTTTCTCTATGTGGCATTCATGGCTCCGCACGACCCAAGAAACCCTCCAGAGAAATATCGTGAGATGTATTATCAAAATCGTCCACCGCTCCCTAAAAATTTCCTTCCACAACATCCCTACAAGATCGGACCTGCCGGGGTTTCGGGGCGTGATGAAAGTCTGGCGCCATGGCCACGGACCAGGGAGGTTATTAGCGACCAGCTCTGCGAGTATTATGGTTTGATCACTCACCTTGACGAGCAAGTGGGGAGGATCATGAAAGCCCTTGAGGGAAGCCCTCATGCCGACAATACCTACGTGATTTACACTGCTGATCATGGCCTCGCGATGGGAAGTCACGGGCTGCTAGGAAAACAAAGTATTTACGAGCACAGCATGAAGTGCCCTTTGATTATCTGGGGGCCTGAAGTGCCAGCTGGTCAGTCGACTGAGAATTTTTCATATGTCCATGACCTCTATGGGACTGTCCTTGGTCTTGCTGGGCTTGAGCTGCCAATGCAGGCCGATTCCAAAAATCTACAGCCCTTGATGAACGGCGGTGGGCCGGTTCATGATTATGTCTTCCTGCCCTTTCAAAATCATCAGCGATCGATTCGCTGGGGCAAGTGGAAGCTGAACATTTTCCCGCAGATCAATCATCGGGAGGTTTTCGATCTAGAGAGGGACCCAGATGAAATGCGGCCACTTGAAGAGAAGAATGCTATCAAATCAGCCGCTATTTTGGATTCAATGCTAATGGCGGCAAGAGCAAGATACGGTGACAAGTCCCCGCTAAAAATCGACAACCCGGAGCCCAAAGAGGTTGTTTACGACAATTCAAAACGTCGGCTGGACGTTTGGCAGCCCAAATGGATTCGTGATAAATATTTTGGTGGTCGCGCGAATCCCGATCATGGGCCAGGTGTTCGCAAGAAGTGAAAAGTTTCCTCTAAAGAATTCCTCGGTTCTTGAGATTGTTGAGTCGGCGGACGGTGTCGATTAGCCCATCGACCATGACTTCGTTATAACTGCGTCCAAGAGTGGTGTCGATTCCGTGGCCTGGGTCAAGATTGCGCAGTGGCTCTAGGACGGGATCGTCGTGGCGAAAGAGTTCAACAAAGGCACTGGGTAGTTTTCCGGTCTTGGCATTTGCGGTGAGTAGGGCGCCGACCCATCCATCATCCGAGGAAAGACATCCACGGGTGGTGGGAACCGAACAGTGGAAAGGTCCAATCTCATCTGCTTCACCCATCGAGGCCACTATAACTTCGTTTTCGGGGATACTCAGGCCGGAGTCACCGCAGTGGGCTGCGTCGATGAGCGCTTTAAAAAACGGATTGCCAATTTTTTCATTTAGGCCGCTCAAAATAGGGCGGAGCTTGGCAAGGGAAGTGAAGTTTTGGAATTCACCGGGGCGGAGGAATTCGATGTTCCAGTTGTCGATGCAAGAATCGGCAAGTCCAGCTTCCTCGTAAGCACGGAGATGAAGCTTGATATTTTGAGCGACTCTATCCTGAAATTCTTCTTCACTAGCCGGAGGATTACCTTCCATCCAGGTTTCCACCGAGGTCGAATTGACCTGCACGATATTGTTGCGAAGTGCCGCGCCTAGATTGACCATAAGCTGCGCGAGGGCTTCTTCCTCATCGTCGGGGTTCATTGGATTGACTCCTCCGACCATCATGACGAGTTGGGGTTCTAGGCCGAGGTCGCGAACAGCTGCGATCAGTTCGTCTTTTTCATCGGGCTTGGTTGTGCCAAAAGATGAAATTTGGATCAGATCAATTTTAACGGGGGATAGTTCGATGAGTTCACGGGCTCCGGCAGCGATTACAAATTCACCATCAGTATTGCGGGGAAGCATTCCGTTATCGTCAGGAACCAAGGCCTCTAGAAAGCCGAGATGGGTTCCGAGGATGCCGAGCGGAATGCCGGAGATGTTTTCAATGGGACCGATAGTCATGGTGAGAGGGTTCCAGATGTCACAAAGAATTAAAACCGGAAAAGGTTGCGCAGTCTCTATTTTTTCAGAAAGAGAGCTTCGAATTGATTCAGAAAATCATGGTGATTTTTTGAAGTGGCTTTGCGCCAGGCGGCAAAGTGTTTGGCAAGAGTGGATCCTTTGATCCGGGGGAATTTAGGAAGGACCTTCCAATGTTCGGGTTCTTTTTCGAAAAGAGGAAGAAGGAGGTTGGCGTAAGCTCCATTAATTTCGCGCTCGGTGGCTGACTTTCTGAGAGTTTCCTGGTGCTTCCGATAGAAGGCTGGAGAAGTTTCTGTCGTGAGGGTTTCGCGTGATTTCATCACCGTGGCAGCATAAGTGGCGAGGTGTTTACGGTAGTTTTTCAATGCGTTGTTGGGTGCATTCTCCTCCCATTCTTTGCTCAGCTTACGAAGAACGAAGAGCGACGCAGTTTCGCAGAGGGTTTCTTCGAGCCACTTGTTTTCGTGTTCAATAGGTTGGAAGTCAGCCCGGACGTGGGCGAGTTCGTGGGCAAATTGATAGATACACTGCGAGTAATAGTAGTCTCCGGAGTTGAGCTGAATGGCAATTTCTCCGCGCGGAGTCCGCTGAAAGAGAGTGATGGGTCCTCGCTCGTGTTTGGAAACAAAGAGCGATGGGTCCTTGAAGGTTTTAGCTTTTGGAAGGGCAATGAGAGTAGATTTAAAAATGCTACGAAGATCACTGTCATTCATGTTGAACCCCTTGGATTCGATTCGAAGCTGACTATGGGACGTTAGGCTGAGGGCTAAAACGAGGGAGAAGATTAGCTTCATTTCTTTCGGTTCGGGAGGCGTTTTCCTTTGACGCGGGCCTGGATAAGATCAGGGCAGTTTCCCTCGTTGCGCAGGCGTTCGCAGGCAGCCTCGATCCGGAGGCTTTGGCGAACCGGTCGGAAGCCCAACCGTCGGGTCAGGCAATCGTTTTGTAGGTCGAGGTGGGTATCCTCGAATTCTACAACCTTGCCGCAATCGACACAGATGAGGTGGTTGTGGTTGGGGTGATCGACAAAATTTGGATCGTAGGTGGTTTGACCATCGCCGAGTTCAATTTCGTGGATGAGGGCGGCTTCTACAAGTAGTCCCAGCGTTCGGTAGACGGTGGCACGGGAAGCACGGGATCCGGCATTGCGCAGCCGGTCAAAGAGCTCATCAGGAGTAAAGTGTTCGTCGGAAGCGAAGATGATTTCAAGAATCTCATCCCTTTGGGAAGTCTGTCTCAAACCTTTTTTTCGGATGAAATCGTCCAGTCGTTCGCGAATGCCCTCGTCCATATTGTTGCTATACTAGGGAATTTAGATTGAATAATGAATCCCGAATATCGAGGATTAGGCCGTGAAGGTTCTTTTAGCGGGTTTTACCATGTTTTTGGTTTCTTGCGGGGCGCCCGATATACTCAGGGTACGCCAATTTCATCTTCAGGATACCGATGTTTCGACTGGTCATCCTTTTATTCGTGCGGAGATGAATAAGCGACTTTACGGTGCGGTGGCGGCTCGCGATCGGACTTTGCGAAAGGGAAATTATTACCACGTCCGTTGGCACGGATTAACGGGAAAAGAGCCCATCAAGTTGGTTTTTGAATACCGGCAGGCAAGAACTGGAGCGAAGGTAAATCAGCGAGATTTTGAGGTTCCCGGCTCGGGTAAGGGGGATCTTGAGATTGTAGTGTCGGGGTTGGAGTATTTGAAGCACGGTCACGTTCAGGCTTGGCGTGTGACTCTTTTCGAGGGGGATTCTGAAATTTTTGTTAAGAAGTCTTACCTCTGGGATTAAGTGGGAGATTTTTGGATCTGGAACTATGAGTTACGCACGATTGGTGCGCTGAACTCAAAAACGACCCGCAGAGCGTATGCGGGGGCGTTGGTTCGAAATGAGGCAGGGTTTGGATGTCTGCATCCTTGGCCTGAGTTAGGTGATCCAACTTTACAGGATTGTCTTGATGACCTGGCAGGAGGGCATGAAAGTGCGCTGGTGCGTCGGACTTTGGACTGTATTCGAGCGGATGGTAGGGCACGCGAAGAGAATTGTTCGTTGTTCGAAGGTCTGCAAGTTCCCCTGAGTCATGCGACCTTGCCATTACTGAATGAGGTGGTTTTGAGTGAGGCCATGGAGAGAGGCTTTACTTATGTGAAAGTTAAGGGGGGAGAAGGAGGAGGACGGGATTTACGCCGCATCAGATTGATGATGCCGATGTATCCCGGACTTAAATGGCGGATTGATTTCAATGAGAACGGAGATGTGAACGAGCTTCTCGAGGAACTGTCATTCTGGTCGGAGGTAGAGAAAGCGGCGATCGATTTTTTGGAAGACCCGGTGCCCTATTTTGCTGGTGGTTGGGAGCGGTTGGCGAAGGAATCAGGGCTGACAATGGCTCTGGACCGAAACCTTGAAAATGCCTCGAGTGATTCGGAGGTTCAGGTATTAAAGCCGGCTGTGCAGGAGATGAAAGCTGGTCCACGTGTGGTGGTTACGAGTTATATGGACCACCCGCTCGGCCAGGCTTTTGCGGCGTGGGAGGCGGCTCGGGCTGGGGTGAAGGAAATTTGTGGTCTTCAGACTCACCGGCTGTTTGAGCCGAATGTATTCATCGAGGCGCTAGGGAATGCTTCCCCGGAGTTCAAGATTCCTGAGGGGACTGGTTTGGGGTTTGACGACTTGCTTGATGCTCTTCCGTGGACGAAGCTGTGCTCGTGAACGAGGTAGAAGCTTGGGCTAAGAAAAGCGGTGGCTTTAAGCGGCATCGATTTTTTCGGACGTCTGGCTCAAGTGGCAGGGAGAAATGGGTTGCTCTCTCTGATGAGGCTTTGGAGTGGTCGGCCCGATCCGTTATTGAGGCGCTTGGGATTGCCTCAAAAGATGTCCTCGGGTTGGCGTTGCCGGTTATTCACGTCGGCGGCTACGGCATGGTGCTGAGAGCGGAGATTTCCAGAGCAAGCTTGGCAAAACTAGAGGTCCGATGGAATGCGGGAAGCTTTACTGATTGGTGTGATGTGAATCGAGTGACCATTTCCTCTTTGGTTCCTACGCAGTTGTATGATTTGGTTTCAGCCCGCTTGACATGCCCCACCTCCATGAGGACTGTTGTAGTTGGTGGGGGGCCATTGGATGAAGAGCTTGCTAGGAAAGCGAGGGATTTGAGATGGCCGGTGGTTCCGAGTTATGGGATGACGGAGACTTCATCGCAAGTCGCGACTGGTGATGGTCTGCCCTTGCTGCAGGGTTGGGAGGCAAAGATTGTGGATGGGAAACTTGCTTTGAAGGGCGACGGGTTGCTGACCGCGATCATTCGCCGGGAAGGCGACGGGTTTGTCGCCGGGGATCCAAAGACCGATGGATGGTATGTTACAAATGACCGGTGTGAATTAATTGGGAAAGGTCTGAGAGTTTTGGGAAGGGCAGATCGTTTGGTTAAGATCTTGGGTGAGCTGGTTAATTTAGAGGAGTTGGAAAAATTTTGGCGGGAAAAGCTAAAGCGCGAAGTAGCATTGGTGGGCCGTCCTAATGAAAGGTGCGGGGTAAGTTTGTTTCTTTTTTATGAGGGAACCGAAGTGGATCTGGCGCGATGGAATGCGAGCCTGCCCGGCCCGGGGAGAATCGCAGGGGCAATTGCAGTCGATTTGCTACCGCGATCAACGTTGGGAAAAATTGATCGGTCAGCATTGCGTAATTTTCATGAGGATTAACGTTGCATTGGAGGCAGTTGTGGACAATTTTAAGATGAGAAAATGAAGGAATTTTTTCACCTACCGCTTCAAGGGAACGATGGCTCTGAACGCGTTTTTTATTATTCCGTCTTGCGAAGAAATACCCGCTCTCTAACAAATGGTCGAAGCCTCCTCAGACGCTCAAGTCACTCTAAATGTTGTCTCTCCCGTGCAGCAGAAAACTGAAACCTTGCTTACCGCAGACCAGCTCGAAAATTTTGGACTCAAATCGCCGAAGGGCCCGGGAAAGCATTACGTTCTCGATACCAATGTGCTCTTACACGAACCTGGATGTTTGAATCGTTTTCAAGACAATCACCTGTGCATTCCAGCCGACGTCCTCTCGGAATTAGATCGCTTCAAAACCGAGCAGACGGAACGTGGTGCTAATGCGAGAAGGGTTCACCGAAAGTTGACGGAGATTTTTGGGCCGCAGTCGCAAGTAACTAAGGGGGTGCCGACTGATGGTGGTGGGACGATTCGTCTGGTGATTTATGATCCGAGTTTGTGTGAAAAGAGTAGCAAGGAATTGCAAAAGTTTCATCGGATCTTTCCGGATCGTGAGCGGGTGGATCACCGCATTCTCGCTTGTACATTATTACTTGCTGAGCATGTCGATCCGCCGGTGGTGTTGGTGACGAAGGACCTGAATATGCAACTGAAGGCCCGGGCGGTTGGGATCACTTGTGAGGACTACCTAAACGATAAGGTTGCCCCCCAAGACTCTGCCAAGCGAGAAATGGTGAGATTGGCGTTGGATCAGAACGAACTGCAACGCTTTGCGAGTTCGGGTGAGATCGAACTGGGGGCCGAAAGAACCTCCACTCTACATGTGAACCAATACGTCCTCCTCGAGGCAGGGGAGAAGCAAACGATTCCAGCCCGGCTTGCGTCTGGTGGGAAGTTGGTCCGCTTGGTTGTTCCCGAGGTTCTGCGCATCCCGGACGGGAATCATTTGAAGCCCCTTAATTTGGGGCAGAAGTGTTTTATTGACGCGCTGCTCAATCCTGAAATCTCGCTGGTGACCTGCTTTGGTCAGGCTGGAACCGGTAAGACTCTCGTGGCGATGGCGGCAGGGTTGCACGGTGTTTTTGCCCGCGAATTTAATGGACTCACAGTAAGCCGACCGGTTGTGTCAATGGGAGATCAGATGGGGTATCTTCCAGGCTCCCTAGAGGAAAAGATGCGGCCTTGGTTGCAGCCAATTTACGATGCTCTGGAGCTTCTGATGAGCCCGCAGAATCCGAAGGGCCCAAAACGCAAGCGAAACAAATCTGAGTCGGAAGGCGCCCGGCAAAAGCCTTATGATGATCTTGTGAATCAAGGGGTAATCGAGGTGGAAGCTCTCGCTTATATTCGAGGGCGCTCAATCCCCAATCGTTTTTTTATTCTGGATGAGGCCCAGCAGTTGACACCGCAGGAAGCTAAAACAGTGGTAACCCGTATGTCGAAAGGGTCAAAGCTGGTCTTGGTTGGTGATCCGGCTCAAATCGATCACCCCTACGTCGATAGCCGTAGTAACGGTTTGGTTTTTACCCGCCAGCGGATGCGGGGCCAAACCTTTGCTGCGCATGTGTCTCTGAGTCGTGGTGAGCGCAGTGATTTGGCTGAGGCAGGTGCGCGTTTGATGTGAAGGACTTTTTGTGTTAGACGGTTTTCAGCGATGAAATCAACTGCCTGGTTTTTCCCATTGATACTCCTGCTAGGAGGATGTGGATCCGGTCCTGACCGGACCCCTCCGCCGTGGGCGGGAACAGTGGAGAGAGAGGTCGATACGCTTGGAATCCAAAACTGGATTATTGTGGCCGAGTCATCATTCCCAGTGGCCTCGCGGAGTGGGGTTAGAACCTTGGTGGTGGATGGTGAGATTCCAGAAATCGTCGATTTCATCGTCAACCACCTTGAAAAATCGGAGACAGTGACGCCTTCGTTTAATACCGCCCGTGAGCTTTCTTTCGTGAGTAATGATCGGGCGCCGGGCATCGATTATTTACGGAAGCAACTCAACGGAGCGCTGCATGGCCACCAAGTTCGACAAATGGATAACCGGTCACTGACTTTGCTTGCTCACAGCGATGCTTCAAGATATGCGGTATTGGTTCTTAAATCCAAAACGGCTCTTCCTTACTCAAGTGTTTTTATAGAATTGGATAGCGGCTATTGGGATCGCGAATCTGAGGACCGACTAAGGCAGGAAATGAAGGCCGCGCAAGAAAGAGCACGTCAGCAGCAAATTGAGGCAAATGAAACGAACAACTGAGGAGATTGATCAGGAGCGTGAGGAGGCTTGGGTTGGTGATGCGATTCTGGCCCTCTATATGAGAGAGTGGCTTCTTCGAGAAAAGGGGAAGATCGATGGCGAGGCGTTTATTAGGGCCACCTCAAATGATTTTTTGCGAGTAAAAGGTAATCCGACAGCTGTCGAGGCAGAAATCGGTCGCGAGTATCAGAAAAAGGGCCTCCAAGCTGGTTTCGATTACGTTGAGCAGAAGCTGATTCCTCTTTTTATTCAGCGCGAAAAAGTTCGGGAGCGCCAAAAGGCCCGACGTTAGGGAAGATTTAGCTCAGTCTTTTCGTCTTTAGGTGGCTTGAAGACATCGGATGCCCCCTGATTTTGTAGGGAATGAAGAGTTTTCAGATTCTGAAAATTTCGCGGGAAGTCGTTCTAGGATTGGGTTTGCCGATGCGGGTGGCCTGCCCCAGTAATTTTATTATTTTGCCCGCTCATTTCCCCAAAGGAGAACATGAAGTCGTGGGCTAAAATGGTAGCCTTGGTCTCGGCAAATATCGGCAAGCCAGAGCGAACGTTGCTGAAGTGTTTCAGCGTCACGGCCCTCGGGCATTAGGTGTATCCGGTCGGGAGAAAGGTTTAGCTTTGAATGCAGGGCTTTGATTTCGTCAAGATCGGATTGGTTGCAGACGACAAACTTGAAGTGCGCCTTTTCTAGCGAAGCAAAAAGATCGAGCGCTTTGAAATTTAAGCGAAGATTCTCGGCCATTCCTGAGTTTGAGAGTTTGGGGGAAACGTTAAATTGGGTCGGGAGATCAACAAAATCGTCACTCGGTAGTTGAGTTCCATTTGTTTCGATTTCGATGAATGTTATTTCAGGCAATAGTCCGCTTAGCGCTACTAATTCATCTTGTTGAAGCAAGGGTTCCCCTCCGGTAAGGACGAGGCGATTACAGTTGTAACTCAAAATGAGTGGCGCGATTTCGGCCGGACTCAGTTCGACGATTGCTTCCGCTTTTGAAAACTTGACCTCATCTTGATGTTTCCAGGGAGTCTGCTCCCAGTTCCAAGTGTAGGGAGTGTCACACCAATGGCAGTGGAGATTGCAAAGCGAGAGCCGGAGAAAGACAGCTGGAGCGCCCAGGGAGGCTCCTTCGCCCTGTAAGGTATGAAAGATCTCGGGAGACCCATCGGCAAGGCGTGAGACTTTCATGGCTTGGGATCACAAGGGGGCTACTCGTGCTGAGAACTAGAGGAGGGTGTAGGTTTTGAGAAGGCTTCGAAGAGTCTCCGTCTTTTCGTCGGTGAGGTTGACGAGGGGGAGTCTGATCTCATCGGTACAGTGACCTTGCAACGCAACGGCTGATTTGATGGGGACCGGATTCGTGTCGAGTCCCATGAGACCGGAAAGAAGTGGGTAGTAGCGCTTCTGGATTTCCAGAGCTTCGGCAAATTCTCCTTCGAGGCAGCGATTGACGAGGCTGGTCATCACTTCGGGGATGAGATTGGAGGCGACGCTAACGAGACCGACTGCTCCGCATGACATGAAAGGAAGGGTGAGGGGATCGTCTCCAGAAAGAATCTGGAAATCCTCGGGGACAGCTTGCACAAGTTGGTTGATTCGATCGACCGAGCCACCTGCTTCCTTATTGGCCACGATGTTTTCGCAGTCGTTGGCAAGCCGGGCAATTGTCTCGATACTAATTTCGATCACAGAACGTCCCGGGATCGAGTAAAGCATAACGGGAAGTCCGGTATTTGCCGCGATCGTCTTGTAGTGCTGGTAGAGGCCTTCTTGGGAGGGCTTGTTGTAATAGGGGCAAACCTGAAGTGAGGCGTCCGCTCCAGCTTTTTCGGAAGCTTGAGTGAGATGGATAGCTTCGTTGGTAGAATTTGCGCCACTTCCTGCGACGACTAGGAGACGCTTGTCAGCATACTCGACTGCCGCGCTAATGACCTCAAGGTGTTCGTTCGAATCAAGAGTCGGTGACTCACCGGTGGTGCCTACGGGAACGATTCCGGTGATTCCCGCTGCGACTTGACGATCGATAAGGGCTTTAAAGGCCTCGTGATCGAGAGATCCATCGCGAAAAGGAGTGATGAGGGCGGTGAAAGTGCCAGCGAACATGGAAGTGTTCTAATGTGAAACCTTCTGATTGTATAGAGCTCGTCTTTGAAAAATGAGACGGATGCGGAGCCACTCTAGCCTTTCCAGTTCAGGGCGCCTTTTTTGAGCGCGTAAACGTAGGCAATCGTCAGGATTCCAGCGAAGCTGGCCATGCTCCAGAGAACCATGACATCCTCACGAACGAGGTCGGCAAAGCTAACCGCCCAAGGATACATAAAGACGACCTCAATATCGAAGATTACGAAAAGCATCGCGACGAGGTAGAATTTCACACTAAAACGAGGGGCGCCCTCTCCAATTGGAAGCATTCCACATTCGTAGGGGGTTTCCTTGGTCTCGTTGTAGCTTCCCCTCTTACCAAGAAGAACACTAAGGCCAAGAGCAGCGCCGGCGAATCCTATGGCTGCGAGAGCCTGAAGAATAACGGGAAGGTAATCGTTCAACATAATTTGAGAGCGTGATTGGGCTAAGTCAGGATCAGAAGAATGGAGTAATCGCTTTTCCTAGAAAAACAATTAACCGCGCCATTATTGACGCGGTTAATTAAAGGATTCGGAGCTGGTAAAGCCAGCATCAATTTTTGCGAAATTCCCTCTATTCAGGGAATTAACCTTCTTGCTGGGCAATATTGTCGCTGTGCGCTTCCTGAATGCGCTCTAGTCCGCGATACTCCTTGCCATCTTTCTCAGCAAGACCACGGGTAACGAGGTTTTGCAGCTTTTCATAAGCGCGAAGACGAAGCATTTCTTCTCCACCACTTACTGCATTACGCTCTTTCAGCCGCTCATAGACATCCTCGAAAAGTTCGTTGAATCCGAAAAGTTTCGGATCTGAACTCAGAACATTCACCAGTTCATCGGTGACATGATCGGGAAGTCGACGGGAGAAACGCGTCCGTTTAGTAGTTGCCATAACGAAGCCAGATTAGCAGAAATTTGCGGAAATAGCGACCAAAAAAGCTATAAAGAATGTGAAATCTAAATATTTAGTAAACAATTAAGTTAGGTTTTCTTAATGAAGTGTCTTTCATGGACTTAAAGTAGGGTGATTGTCCTTTGTGACATGGTTGGTTTTGGCTAGCGTTCGCCTAATGATCGCTCGTTTAAAAGGTGAAGTTTGGGAAGCCCTTCCCGGAAGAGTCGTGGTGGGAGCCGGCGGAGTAGGGTATCTCGTGCAATTACCTCTTTCAACTTATGATCAGCTGAATCCACTCGAGGGAGACTCGATCGATCTGCGGATCTACCAACATGTGCGCGAAAATTCGCTGACTTTATATGGTTTTGCACGGGATGAGGAAAAGGATGTTTTTATGCTTCTGATCGACCGTGTGAGTGGAATTGGGCCGGCGACAGCATTGGCGGTTTTGGGGGGATTGCCGGTGGAGGGCTTCAAACAGGCGGTGATTCAAGGAGATGCCGCGGGGATATCCGGGGTGAAAGGAATTGGTAAGAAGACTGCGGAGAGGATCATTTTGGAATTGAAGGACAAGGTTGGGGTTGTCGAGACCTGGGATTCAGGTCCCGACCGGACCGACTCGGCGCGAGATGCGGAAATGGGCTTGATGGCACTTGGCTTCAAACAGGCGGAAGCCCGAAGGGCGGTTGATCGTGTTTTAGAGGAAAAGCCTGGGGCCGACAGCGCCGAGCTTATCCGCCTTGGTCTCAGGGGGTAGGTCACCAAGGCCCGTGCGTTCGTTTTAGGGGACCCTCAGATTTTTAGGCTGCCGTAGTTTTTGGGTCTTTAGTAGACTATCTGGGGCATGATTTTTTCATCAAAATAGTGATGACAGCATCCTAGAAATTCACATGAGTTTCTAGGATCTCGGATATTGAAAAGGCGTTGGCATTACAATTTTGCGCAACTGAGTCCCTCTGAACATACCGGAAGAATCCGATGAAAGTATCAACTTCAGGATCTGTTTCTAAGTCACTCACTCCATCCCCAACCATAATAAATCTGTTGGGCCCAATTTTTGCACGGATTGATCTAATGATTTCAGGTTTCCCTCCGGATCTCGTTGTTGGGTAATTTTCGTCAAATCCAAGATATTGCCCTTCGAGATCAAATTGTAAGGGGACCGCTTCAACTCTTGCGATTCCAAGTTCTTGAGCAAGAGGAGTAATGCAGGGTTCGAAGCCGCCAGAGATAATAATGCACTCCCAGTCTTGTGCCTGCAGTTTTTCGATGGTCTCTTTAGCAGTTGGCTCGACTGTGTTCAGATACATCCTGCCGACTTCTTCACACTGGGCGCGGGTCGGTTGAATGAGATCAAGACGTCTAGCGAAAACCTCTTCGACAGGCACTTTGCCATCCATGGCGAGATTTGTCAGGTCCTCGACTTCCTGAAAGATCTGGTCCCCGGCAATCCGGGCCAACTCATCGACTCCTTCGATGGATGACAGGGTTGAGTCGCAGTCAAAGGCGATGATTTTTTTCATGATGGGTTACGAGATTTGAACCGCTGTCCCTATCGGAGTGAGTTCGAAGAGTTCCAGCATTTGCTTGTTTGCCAGCCGGATGCAACCGTGTGATGCGGGACTTCCGATCAGGTCTTCGGCATGGGTGCCGTGGAAGTAGATGTAGCGGAGGTAGGTGTTGCTGTTTTCGGGGTCAAGTCCGTGGAGCCAGAGGATGCGGGTGAGGATCGCGTCATCTGATTTCTCTCCCTGCCAGATTCTTCGTGGGAGGCGACCTTTGAATGAGGTGTGGAGCGGAGCTCCTTCGCCGATGCGTTCGCGAACTACAAAGTTTCCGGTGGGCGTCCGGTAGGATCCCTCTTCAAATCCCGCGCCATTGGCGGCAGTTGAAGCGGAGGCTTCAAAAACGTTTTTCCCTTCTCTGAATAGAGTGACTTGTTGTCGATCGAGAGAAACTTCGATGCGGCAACGATTGTCTGGCCAATTCATGGGGGATGCTGCTAATCAAACGAGTTGCGGCTCGGCGGGGCGTGATTCATCAGAATCAGGGGCCTCAAGTTTCCGGTTTGGTTCTTGGGGTTTCATGCCAAGGCGGTCAATGAGTGCGAGGTCTTTTTCGATTGCGGGATTCTTGGCGGTGAGGAGCTTGTCTCCATAGAAGATAGAGTTGGCTCCGGCAAAGAAGCAAAGAGTCTGCGCTTCCTCGGACAACTGGGTTCGACCAGCGGAAAGTCGGACTTTAGCTTTGGGGACCGCAAGTCTGGCTAAGGCTATGATCCGGACGAGTTCGAAGACGTCGACTCCTTGTTCCTTGGCTAGCGGAGTGCCGGGCATAGGCATGAGGGAGTTGATGGGGACGGATTCGGGTTGCGGATTGAAGCTGGAGATAACTTCTAGCATTTTGAGGCGGTCTTCGGTGGTTTCGCCAAGTCCAAGAATACCGCCGCAGCAGATCGACATTCCGGCATCCTGTGCGTGACGGATTGTATTGAGGCGATCTTGGAAAGTGTGCGTGGTGACAATTTTGGGATAGTGCTCTGGAGAAGTGTCAATGTTGTGATTATAGGCAGTTACTCCGGCATCCTTGAGCTTTTCAGCTTCGGAAGGTCCCAGCTCACCTAAGGTAACACAGACTTCCATCCCGAGTTCAGAAACATCACGGACGATGTCGAGGACTTGTTCAAATCGCTGGGTTCCCTCGCGGACACCGCGCCAAGCAGCTCCCATGCAGAAACGGGTTGAGCCGCTTTCGCGGGCAGCCTTGGCCCGCTTCATGATGTCGCACTTTTCCATGAGGCGTTCGGCATCGACTCCGCTTTTGTAGCGGGCGGATTGAGCGCAGTAGGAGCAATCTTCGGAGCAGCCTCCGGTCTTGATGGAGAGGAGAGTGCAGAGCTGGACTTCGGCAGCTGGCCAATTCTCCTCGTGGATCTGGCGGGAACGCTGGATCAGGTCAAAAAGCGGGAGTTGATAGAGGGAGTTGAGTTCTTCAAAGGTCATGAAATTGGTGGTGAGGAGTTATCGGATCCACTCGCCGGAAACGGTGGGCATTTTACCGAGCGAAAGAGCTGCGTAGTCGGTTTTGCCCTTGGCGCCAACAAGGGGAATCCCCATACGACGTTTCCAGACGGCAGACATGCTTTCACCTGTGTGGCAGCCCCAGCTTTGGCAAAAGGCATTCTTTGTAAAGGCGTCGCGGCTGATCTTCTTAAGGTCCCTTTCGTGAATCCAAGTCTGGCTGACTGCCATCACGTCACTGCCGTAGTCGAGCATGAAGCAGTGGCGGTTGGAGTGGCCGAAAAAGTCGAAAGTAATAATATCTCGCTGGAGGTTGATCGTGGAGATCGCCTGATCACCGGTGTTGATCCAGACAAGATTTGCTTTACGTTTGACGGCCTGTTCTGCGATCCATGAGGTGTAAGGCTTTTCGTCGTCACGTCCTCGGGTGAGGTAGCCGTTTTGGTAAACGATCCAAGTGATCGTGGAATCGGAGCCATAGGACTTTCGGATTTCATCCATCCGCATAGTCGAGGCTCGAACGAAGTTGGCCCACCAACTATCGTGGCGTTCCTGTTCGACACGAAGGTTTTCCCACTTCCGTGAGGCCGGTCCGCCACAAAGTATCACATGCTGACTTCCAAAAAGAGGCAGTCCTTGGATGAGTAAAAGTGAAAGGGCCCAAAACTTCATGGCTGGAGTATGTCTCTGCTTTGAGGTGGCTTCAAGGCTGGAGGCGATAAGTTCGGCGAGTAGAGTCTTCGACTGTTGTGGTCTCTTTTCTGTTACCTACCCGCTCCTTTAATTAAGGGGCCTCACGAGAGAAGTAGGGTGGATCTTCGTATGCGGGGGAAATCCAAGATAGGGATACTTCTCCTTTTAGCGAAATAGGGGTCAGAATTAGAGGGCGTCGAAAGTAAGGAGCATCTGGCCTGATTCCAGTGGAGAGGAGCCCTTACTGTGGAGGAAGGCGGTGAAGATCAAGAGCTCTTGTCCGCTTTTATCTTTGATTCGGGAAACTGTCGCGTTCGCAAAGGCCGTCGAGTTCCCCGGTGTTTTAAGATCCAACCTCTTTAGTGGGAGTCCATTAGAATCGCACAAGAAGAGTCCCCATGTTCCCCAGTCCCTGCGGGTTCCTTGAACTTCCTGCAAGTAGTACGATTTGTCTTTCCAAATAAATTTGCTGCGGTCGCCAATATTGCCGGCTGCGCCAAGTTTGATGAACGCCTGATTCAGTTTTTTGGAGGGGGTGGCTTTCCATTCTTTAAAATTGGTCAAGGTGCCTGATGCCAATTGATCGACCCGTGCATACTTGTAGTAGTGAAAGCGGAGATGGATATCTGAGGTTGCGAGATTGCCATTCTTGATTTCGACCTTCTCAAAACTAGGCGTGCCCTCAGCAGTTGGGGCGAGGGTTCTAGGCAAGTCGATTTCGTGATCATATTTTCCAGAGCGAAGTGCCTTTAAATCGGGGTAGGATCTCAAGCGGATCCAACATGAATTGGGAGCATCCTTTTCGTAAGCAAGCAGGAAGGTTCCATCATCAATCTCGTGGACTGTCGCTTGCGAACCATGTTGATCTAGTTCAATAACATGTCTCCAGTTCCTAAGGTCTGTGGACTCAGAAAGGTGGACTGAGAACACACCATTCTTCAGGGAGTGCGAGACTCCGAAACAGCTACCGTTTTTTGTCGATCGAGCTTGGAAGACATCAAGACAATCCATCCCCCGACCCTCGTTATCACGAAGCTTGAAGATAAGAAGTTTGGCTGCTCTCGTGTTCTCTAATCGATTTGAAAGGGTCAGAGCTTCTTCGCTGAGACCTTGGCAGATTTGCAGGACGTGAAGTGAAATAAAAAGAGCACAGTTGAATCTCACATGCCTACTACTTCGTTTTAGGTTGGCGACTATCAGCGGGTTTACGAACGCAGTCGTGCTTAAGATATTTTTTGCGAGATACCGGGGAAAAGAGTCTCAAGAGCTATGTGTTAGGGAACGTCTAGGAACCCATTACATTACAAAATGTCTCAAGAGCTGATTTGAGCCGTTTGGTTTGCGTGCCGAAATTCATACGGACACAGCGGTCTTTACCAAAGAAAGCGCCGTCGGAGAGGAAGAGACCGGCGTCTTCTGCTGCTTGGATCGGGTTCTCGATTTGGAGGGACTTACAGTCAATCCAAGCCAGATAGGTGGCTTCAATATCGGGGACTTTAGCATCGGGGATTTTCTGGCGGATGGTCGAGGTGAGAAGATCTCGATTTTCACGAAGGTAAGCGAGAAGGTCCTGTCGCCAGGGTTCGCCGTGTCTGTAGGCTGCTTCAGCCGCATAGTAAGCGATGCAGTTGATCTCAGGAAGAGTGTGGCCGCGAACCGCGGAGAAGCGACGTCGGATGGAGTCATTTGGAATGATCGCAAAGGCGTAGCCGAGGCCGGCAATATTGTAGGTTTTGCTCGGAGCCAAAAGGGTAATGGTTCGATCGCGCAGGGCTCCTGGTAAATTAAGAGCGGAGAAGTGCGGAGTCTTTCCTTCGTCAAGAATGAGGTCGCAGTGGATTTCGTCGGACAAAAGGATGAGGTCGTGCTTCTCACAGAAGGTGGCGAGTTGAGTGATCTCTTCTTCGCTGAAAACTCGGCCCATCGGGTTCTGCGGATTACTGAGGAGAAAGATCTTGGTGTTATCAGTCACCTTATCTTCGAGAGCCTGCCAGTCGAAGCTCCACTGGCCATCGACCTCAATATGGTGGACGCTGAGGAGTTCCATCGAGGCGTCGTGATGGATACCGAGGAAGGGAGGGTAGATGGGGGTACAGGTAAGGACTTTATCTCCGGTTTTTCCGAAAGCTCGGGCGGCGAGTGAGAGCGCAGGGACAAGGCCGCCGAGGTGGATGATTTGTTCCTCGGGGCAGGTGTAGCCGATTCGGTCTAGGAGGTAGCCTTGGAGAGTTTCGACGAGGGAAGGGTGTGGAACGGCATACCCGAAGACTCCGTGGTCGACGCGTCCGCGGATAGTATTGATGACTTCGGGTGGAGAGGTGAAATCCATGTCAGCGACCCAGAAAGGGTCGAGATCGGCACGGCGGTCCCATTTGAGGGAGCCCGTTCCGCGTCGGGCGATGGGAGTGTCGAAATTCGTCATGGGAGGATGATGGCGAAGTTGTGGAGAGGACCAACCACGAAAGGAACGAAAATCACGAAACTTGGTTGAGGGGGGCGATTTAGTCCTTGCCCCCGTGATCAGATTCCTGCGCTGGTTTGGTAATCCTTGATTTTTAGGTGCCGCGGAAATTTTCCATCAGAGGCGATGAACATCAAAGGTTACCCTTCTTCGGGAGCCAAATCGGGAAGGCTGGCCTTGGCCAGAGCTTCTTCGATCTTGGGGTTGACCTCGTGTTTGAGGGCTTGAGCGGCCATTTTGAGGGCGTTTTTGACGGCGAGAGCGGAGGAACCACCGTGGGCGATGATGACCACACCATTGACGCCGAGAAGAGGGCTTCCTCCGTAAGATTCATAATTGGTGCGATCCTTAACGGCCTGGAAGGCGCCTCTGCCAAGGAGAGCTCCGGTGATGCGGATAGGATTCTTTTTGAACTCTTCTTTCATCCATTTGGACATGGCCTTGGCGGTGGCTTCGCAGCTTTTAAGAACAATGTTACCGGTGAAGCCGTCGCAGAGGCAGACGTCGAGTTTTGTTTGAAAAAGGTCGTGACCTTCAACATTGCCACAAAGGGTGAAGGGGGCGTCGCCTTGCTCGACCAAATTCTTTAAGAGAGTCATAGTCTCCCTGGTGAAGGCGGTTCCTTTTTCTTCTTCCTCACCGTTGGACATAATACCGATCTGTGGGTCGGCGACCTTAAGAACTTCGCGAGCGTAGACGCTACCCATGATGGCATAGCCGAGGAGGTGGCTTGGCTTGGCTTCGGGGTTGGCACCGGCATCGAGGAGATTGCAGACGCCAAATTCGTTGGGCATGGGCGAGGCAATGCCGGCTCGCTGCACTCCTTTGAGGAGTCGGAGCTTTACGGTGGCGGTTGCGACGGCTGCTCCGGTGTTGCCCGCTGAGACAAGGGCTTGAGCGTCACCTCTTTTTACTAAGTCGGCTGCGATGGAGATGGATGAATTTTTCTTGCGCCTAAGTGCCTTGGCTCCGGACTCTTCCATGCCAACAACTTCGAGTGCATCAATGAAGACAGCTCGCGAGTCGGTTAGACCGCACTCAGCTGCGGCCTTCTTCAGCTGGTCGGCTGGGCCGGTGAGGAGGATGGATTCGATCTCGGAGTTTTCGGCAAGGATATCGCGCGCTCCTTCGAGGTTGACTCCTGGGGCATGGTCGCCGCCCATGGCATCGAGTGCAATCTTCATCACGGTAAAAAAGCGCGGAGGGTGCCCCGCGCTCAGTAAAATTTTTGGAAACTATTTTGGATGACGTGATCTAGACGAGATCGCCGTCGAGCACCTGGCGCTCGCGGTAGGTTCCGCAAGCTGGGCAGGCAATGTGTCCAGGAATGCTGGTACCGCACTCAGGACAGGTCTTGAGAAGGGGTTTGCGCCAACGGTTGGCTCCACGGCGGAGCTTCTGTTTGTGCTTTGATGTGCGACGTTTTGGTGAGGCCATGAGTCTGGGTGGTAAGAAGGTTAATCTTGAGAGTCCAATACGTCCAGAGCACCCCATGGATTGGGTTTTTCCGGCGCGCGGGCGGGTTCTACTCCATCATCGGTCGGTTTGTCTACTGCTAAATACTTCGGATCTATTTCGCAATTTGCGGGGGCGTCACCGTCCTCACAGCGCGGGTTGGTGGGCAGTTCGAGCAGGATTTCCTCCCGAATTTGGGGGGCGGGATCGATGATTCCGTCGTTTCCAAGCTCAATACTGACGGCAGCGGAGGGCATGGAGATCGTTTGCTTGAAGGGATGAAGGCTGCGCATACAGGTGAGCTCGAAGGTGGCCTCTAGGCTACCAGTTAAAAGGAGCTCGGTGTCAAAGCGCTGAGTGAAAAGAGAGTATTTTAGCGCACTGACGCTGATTATATCACTTTCTTGGAGATCAAAGATTTCGGGAGAAAGCTCGCCCTCAAAGTGCTGGCCTTCGTCGGCTAAATTAGCGAGATCGATCTTCATGGGCGGAATTGTAGATTGAAATAAGGGCTTTGTATCGCGAAAATACCGCTGTGGAGAAAATTCCGACTGAAGTCCTTTTGGGTGCCTATATGGAGGGGGTTTTCCCGATGTCGGAAGATGGCGAAATTTATTGGTTCCAACCGAAGGAGCGGGGGATCATTCCGCTCGATGACCGATTTCATATTCCGCGCGGTTTGAGACGTTCGATGAAAAAGCGACCCTTCGAGGTGCGATTTGACACTTCGTTTCAGGACGTGATGGAGGGATGCCGTGACCGAGAGGAGACTTGGATCGATCCGATAATCATGGAGAGCTATTACGAGCTCTTTGAACAAGGATTTGCCCATTCGGTGGAGTGCTGGGATGAAGAGGGATTACAAGGCGGGCTATACGGGGTGCGACTGGGGCGGGCTTTTTTTGGCGAGAGCATGTTTAGCCGTAAGACCGACGCGAGCAAAATCGCTTTGGTAAACTTGGTTGAATGGCTTCGCGAGGAGAGGGTTATCTTACTGGATACTCAGTGGATGACTGATCATTTGAGAACTTTTGGCGGATACGAAGTTCCACAGGCCGAGTACCGCCAGATGCTTGCGGAGGCGGTGGAGATTTGAAGCCTTTTGATTAAGGGCAGAGTTCGCGGAAGAAAATGGGGCCGCTGAACTTAGACATCATGAGGGTCACGGTCCCTCCTTGAATACTGATGTTGGTCCAGTTTTTAAGGTCGGAGGATTGTTGAACGATGCCAAGATGGGAGGGAGTGATGAAAACGTGACCGTTGCTTATCGAGAATTCTGGTTCGCGCGGGCGGGGATTTTCGTTTTGTGAAATGATGCGGAGTCCTTCGTCTTTATCATAACCAATTTGAACCCAGCCTTCTTCTCCGATAATGTCACTTTCAAAGGTGATGAGTTGTGAGCCGCCGGAAGAAATCGTGAATGGGGAGCTTTGCTCATCATCGCCGGAGTTGGACGAGATTTGCTGCCTTTCCTCTGAATTGAGTGAATCAACCGCGTAGAATTGATATCCTTGGGCGATCCCCACATAGTGGGTGAAAATTGTAATGGTTTCAGAATCAGCTGGATCAAATGAGAGGAAAACAGCGATGAATCCCCACGGAACATTTTCGTCCAGATAGTAGACCTCATGGTTTTCTCCGGGATGCCAAAGGATTCCTTGTCTGATGGATCGGTAGCTTCATTAAGCTCAAATTCGTAGTAACGGGCAAGTGCCGACGATGAAAGTAACACCGATAAAAACAGAAGTAATTTCACGCGAGCACTCTCAATTTCGGAAGAGAAAAGACAATGCCGAAATCTACCACTCGCAGAGCGATTCGATGTGATCGGCGGAGCCGTCGCGGAGCCAGGCATCGAGTTGGGCAGGGTCCTTGAGTTGTTGGCCACGTGATCTGGGCACGACGATAAATTTTGATTCGATGCCGGGAAGGGTGGTGAGATCCCCCCAAAGTTTCTCGAATTGCGTGACTGGAAAGACGTCTTCCTGGCCGTGGCCCCAGCGCTTTTTAACTTCTTTGAGCGTGATATAAGTGGGAAGACGTGACGCGACTTTTCGGATTCCGGCGAGGATCTTCTTTTCGTCACGAGCGAGAATGTCGTCACGAGTGAGGTCGAACAGTTCGAGAAGCTGGTCGATATCGATCCAAGTCGTCATCGAGTTGTAGTAGGAGAGGATAAATTCGTCCTCCTCGCGCGGCATGGCGAGGCCTTCGAGGAGTCTTGGGCGGCCTTCGATGGAAGCGAGGCCGCCGCCTCTGTCTTCGAGTCGGCGGGTGATGACTTCAAAAGTGAGCCCATTCTTGCTCGCTAAATGGTGGCCAAGAAGGGAGGGGTCAACGTCGGCGCCGAGAGTGTCGATGTTGTGCAGCATTAGTGTTTTGAGCTGTGGTCGCTCGGTGAGGAGATCGGCGAGAGTCCCATTAAGAAGGAGGTTGGGAACCTCGTAAAAGTGACCGACAGGATGGAGGCACTGAAGAGGGAGGTTGTCGGTGTAGTCAGTCGCCTCCCCGGTTGATCGGGCCCAGTTGAGCAAGGCGGATCTGACTGAGTCACGCATTTTTTGCTGCTGCTCATCGAGGACTTGCTGGGGCATTTCCTCCCAAGCAAAGCGCAGGTCACTAACGGTTGGAATCATGCGAAGGCCCACTGATTGCCCTTGGGACAAGTGGAGCGAGCCGGGATAGTTGTAGTCCTTAACGGTTTCCAAAAACTGACGGGTGGGTTGGTGGGTCAGGTAGGATGTTGTGAATACATGGGGAATGGCCGAGCCCGCTTCGTGGCCGCGTTTACGGGACTTGCCTAGGTGGGTTTCGATAAAAGTGCGGTGGCACCCGTCAAGGCGAACGAAGGGATGGAGAGCCTTGCAGACGCCTGCACCCTGGGTCCAGCGGGAACCGGCGCCGGCGGCAAGGGTGATGACTCCAACTTCTCCGTTAGCGAGTGCTTGTTCACCAGCTACGAGATCTTTCGTGGAATCTGATTTGGTAAAATCCGTGATATCTTCGGGTGAGACATCCTTGATAATAGTGGTGGCAGGGAGTCGATTTTGGGCAAGGCCGATTCTGCCTTCAACAAGGTCTTTTCGAATGTGCTCGTGCTGGCGCTGATCAAATCCGTTTTCGGTGAGGAGGTTGGAAAGTGAGTTTTCTCCACTCGTGTTATCGTCGACATGCGGGATCAGTGTTTCGAAGAGGGACTCGATAGAGGAAGAGAATGCGGAGTGCGTCTTGCAGGCCCGGGCGAATTGATCAAGCTCGGCCCGGGTTGTTGCTGAGAGATCCGCGGGAGGAGTCCGCAGGGTATTGGCGAGGGCAAGGGGGTAATAGGAAGGCGGGAGGAGGGCTTCCTCCCCGCGATGAATTTGGCCAAAGGTGCCGTTTGGATTGATGCCAAAGTCGTAAACGACGGGATCCATGGCGAAGGGGAGGGCATTTTCGAGCTCCCGTTTGGTTTGGATCATAATGTCGTGAATGATATTGAGAGCTTCCTGCTTACGTGAGGGTTCGACAATGAAGCCCATGCCACCACCGGACATGCCGCCGAGCATCCAAAAGCCCCAGAAGTCTTCCCCGAATTTCTTGGAGACGCGATCGATGAGGGTTTCGGTGAAGTGATTGGTGGCCCAAGGAATGATCGTTTGGAGCGGCCCCCGAAAGTTCTCGGTGGTGAGGCGTCCGAGTTCTCGGATGTTACCGCTAGCGAGGGCCTTTACGATTTGATCAAGGAGGTCGAGAGCTTCTTGGCGAGCCTTCCATTCGGCGGAGGATCGAAGAAGATATTTTTCGGTGACCATCTCGAGGATGGGGCCGACGTTTTGTGCCATACCTCCATGAACGAGAATCAGGGAGTCGGTGAGCGCCTGTCGTGCGGAGTCTGGAATTTCCTTATGATTGAAGACCTTATGTTTGGGCATGAGGCGGCCCCGGGAGATTCCGTGTTCTGGGTCGGTTTCGCCGGCAAGTTCACCTTCGATAAGTTTGATTCCTGGCCAGACGCCGCCGGAGTCCTGCCAACCACCGCCGGAGCCGCCGATCCATTCTCCAAGGATGGCGCGGGCAAGGACAAGGCGCCTCTCACTTTCGGTGAGTTCGCCCGTGAGCGACTGGGTTTGTCCGGTGGCGCGCATGCAGGCGCTGATGAGGGCGGCGAGAAGGTTGGTGGAAACTGCCAGCCGGGAGCCTTTCGGGATGTCGTTGACCGAAGAGATGATTTCGATTCCACGGTTGGGGCCGGCGAGCCGATTGAGGAGGTCGGCAAGGGATTTGCCAGAACCCTCGATGCCCGGCGGGATGATGCCAGATGCAATGACGGCCGCTTTGAGAAGTCCGAGGTAATCTTTTGCAAAGTCGAAGACATCGGAGAGAGAGGCGATTACAGCAGTGGCCTTAAGATCGATGGAAGTGAGCTTGAGGACCGGTTCGTCGATGATACGAAAGTAGGCTTCGACCGGCGGTTTTGGTTGAGCGTCGCGCCCATGAACGGCGAGGTCAACCGAGACGTTTACAACTCGGGCTCCTTGAGGGAAGTCCATGCCGAGAAAGAAGATATCCGACCAGGCCGAGTGGGTCAGATCCATACGAACGGGGGTGCGTTCACAGAGAATAGGAAAGCGATGTTCGTCTTGTTCTAGGAGTTCACGACGAATGCGGAGCGGGTGATCAGCTGGGTGTCCCATGCGGAACATCCATTGGTTCCCGCGGACCGTGCGGACCGATTTACGCACTTGATCGGCTAGAGTCTGGAAGGCGAGTTGATGGTAGGCGGAGGCGAGAGCGGAGCAAATGCCATCTGACGGGCCTTCCCGATCTTGCACTCGAAGGAAGACTTCAATGGCCTCCTCAAAGTGGCGCTCGAGAAGGTTCTCGTAACCATCGAAGGGAATGGATCCGGTATCTGAAGTGGGGAGTTTTTCGGGGAGATGAAATCGATGAATGGCTTGCAGGAAAAAGATGGCCCGGACGCGATGATAGAGGTTTTCCGAGGTGCGGCGGAAGGCGTCTAGTGCGGAGCATTCCTGTAAGAGACCCTCTGTGTCGAGGGGAACGCAAGCTTCCGCTAATGAGCGGTCGCGTGTCGCGGGGTCCTCTGCGGTAATGAGTGAGACTAACATCGGAAGTTATGAGAAAATTAGCTTCGGGTAGCAGCAATCAGTTCGATCATGTAACCCATTACTTCGTCGCGGCCTTCACCGGAGAGGGCCATTCCTAGTTGAGCTCGAAGGAGTCCATAGGATTCTTCGATATTGAACCGGAGGCCCTCGATTTCGCACGCGAGATATTTTTCACTTTTAGCAGCAGTAGCAAGGCTGGGGGTTAGGGGAAGGTCCGCTTTTTCGGTGAATGCTTGATCAAGGTATTCCATTACGGGTGCTGTCAGAACGTGTATCCCAAAGAAGCAAAGATAGCTGCCTGATCGCAAGCCCGGAACGATGAGCTCTTGCTCGGCGATGGTGGGAGTCGGCTTCTCGATTATATGAGAGACGTCATAGAGCCCCTGAGTTCCTCCAACCGGTGAGGCGGCCACGGTCCCATAAAATGGAAGTTTGCTTTCGTGGGTTGGTTGAACCGCAGAAACCGGTCCATTTGCTTGGGATGCGAAATTCAGGAGCTGGCGGACGCAGGATTCTTTGGCAAAGGAAAGGTAGAGATGGTCACCCATCATCACGAGAAATGGATCGTCTCCAGTGAAATCCCGGGCGCAAAGAATAGCGTGTCCGTATCCTTTTGGAGCCGCTTGTTCGATAAAGATGACCTTGTCAAGATGGTTGGCAACTGCGGATGAGAAAGCCTGCTCTGTTCCTGGTGCGATGACAATGGCAGCGGATTCGATTCCGCTGGCGAAGATTTCGTCGAGGATGAAGGCCACAACGGTTTTGGTCGTTCCATTGGGGCTGACAAGGGTCTGCAGAGGAAGGTGCTGCTGTGTGGGGCCGGCTGCCGTAATGACCGCTTTCTTAATCTTCATAGCTTTTCAGGAGAATGAGCAAGTAACTCCTGAATGACAAGGCGCAAGGAAGGTGCACGCTTTGTAGGATGGAATTGTAAAAACAGGGGAACTCTTGACAGGAAGCCGTGTCTGCGTCACCAAAACGACCTCTAATTATGAGTAAACTCACCATTCGCGATATCGAGGTCTCTGGTCAGGAAGTGCTGATGCGTGCCGACTTTAATGTTCCCACTAACGATGCCTTCGAAATCACGGATGACACTCGTATTCAGGCGGCTCTTCCGTCTATCAAACAGCTTCTTTCCAACGGGGCCCGCCTCGTTCTCTGTTCCCACATGGGGCGGCCGACTGACGCTCGTGAGAAGAAGTATTCGTTGGAACCAGTCGCGGCCCGACTTTGTGAGTTGCTAGAGCAGGATGTTACTTTTGCGGAAGACTGTATCGGTGAGGATACTGCTGCTCTTCGTGCGCAACTGAAGGATGGAGATGTTCTTCTTTTGGAAAACACTCGCTATTATAGCGAGGAGAAGGGAAATGATGCCGAGTTCGCGAAATCTCTCGCCGGAAATGCAGAGATTTTTGTGAACGACGCATTTGGAACCGCTCACCGCGCCCATGCTTCCACCGAGGGAGTGACGCATCACGTTTCTAAAAGCGCTATGGGGTTGCTTATCGAGCGCGAGCTTGAGTATCTTGAAGGGAAACTTGCCAATGCCGAAAGACCCTTTGTGGTCATCATGGGTGGTGCGAAAGTGAGTGATAAGATAGAGGTCATTTCCGCACTTCTCGATAAAGCCGATACCATCTTGATTGGTGGCGCCATGGCCTACACTTTCCGAAAGGCACAAGGTTATCAAATTGGGATGAGCTTGGTTGAAAATGAGAAGCAGGAGCTTGCCCTTGAGATTTTAAGAAAAGCTGAGGAAAAGGGAGTCCACTTTCTTCTTCCAGCAGATACGCGGATCACCAAGGAGTTTAAGGAAGGCGCCGAGACTTGGAATACCCAAGTTTATGGGGAAGGCGGGGCAATTCCGGCTGACAAAGAAGGCATCGATATCGGCGACGTGGCGATTGCGGAATTTAAGGAAGTCTTACTGACGGCCAAGACGGTTTTGTGGAACGGGCCAATGGGGGTCTTTGAAAAGGACTGCTTTGCGAAGGGCACCAAGGAGATTGCCGAGGCCGTTGTGGAAAGCGGAGCTCTCAGTATCGTTGGAGGAGGTGACTCCGTTACTGCCGCGGTGAAGTTCGGAGTTGCGGACAAGATGAGCTTTATTTCCACCGGTGGTGGTGCAAGTCTTGAACTCCTTGAAGGGAAAATTCTTCCCGGAGTCGCGGCCCTGACGGACGCTTAATTCTTCTGTTTTTTAAAGCTCGGTTCTCTTTACGGAGGACGGGCTTTTTTATTTGGGTAGAAAAGCCGTCCTTGGATGTTATCCGCTCCCGCCGTGTGATCACCAATTTGAATGACTGCATTTACACAGATTAGAACTTTAAGAATTTCAGATGCCATCGATCATAAATCGAGCATTCCGCGGAACTTCGCCCTAGGCGCTAACCCGAGCTGTTACGGATATCTGGTCCTTACGATCAAGGTGATAAAGAATCAAAAATCGATAAGAGCTAGCTTGACAAAATGAACTTTCAGTATTTACTGAAAGAGGATGAAGAATGAGCTTATCAAGCTTCAAGAGGCTCGCGATGAGTTCGTGACCCAATGGGGGATTATGGGGGCTCAGTGGGGCATCAACCGCACGATGGCTCAGATCCATGCTCTTTTGATGACTGCTCCGGAGGTGATGAGTACCGATGAAGTAATGGAAGCTCTCGAGATTAGTAGGGGGAACGCCCATACGAATCTCAAGGATCTTGTCAGCTGGGGACTGATCCGGATTGTCACAAAAAAGGGGGAGCGGAAAGAGTTCTTCGAAGCAGAGAAAGACGTCTGGGAGATTTTTAGGCGGGTCGCGCGCGAGCGGAAGCGGCGTGAGATTGAGCCGGCGCTCGAGACTTTAAGAAACTGTAAGGCCGCCTCTGATGAGATGGAGTCTCCCGAAGGCAAGGCTTTTTATGAGCAAATGGAGCAACTCGAAGATTTTGTGAGCTTTGCGTCCAAGATGGGCGATCGTGTCGCTTCGATGCAGCATGGCAAGGCAATCAAGCTGGCTATGAAGTTCTTTAGTTAGAAATCCCTGTTTTCGAATTCTAGAAAGACAAAATTGTTGGCAAACAAAGTTTCATAAAATACTGAAAACACAAAAACTTAGGAAAATAAATAAATGAACCTCCCAATTCATGTGAAATCTATTGAGGTCTATTATGATGGTCGCTGCGGAATGTGCTGCACCTTTCACGAATGGATTAATCGTCAGGCGCGGGCCTTTGACATTCTCTTTATTCCGTATCAATCACCGGCAGCCGAAGAAAAATTTCCGGGAATAGGGACGCTTGATCCCAGCCGTGAAATGATCGTCCGAACAGACGAGGGGACAATTTATAGGGGCGCTAAAGCCTGGGTGTGGTGTCTTTATAGTTGCGCTCATTACAGAAATCTGGCCCGTCGGCTTGCAAAGCCAGCGCTGCTGGCCATGGCGGTGGGGATTTGCCGCCTTCTGGCTTCCAACCGATATGCCTTTAGTAAGGTCTTTTTTCGCAGGAAAGATCGTGAAGTAAGAGAAGTCCTTCACGAAATGAAGACTTCAGAAGGTGAGGACGATTTTTGTGGAAAGGATCACGATGACTGGCGGGCCGAGCTCATGCACTAAATCTAAATCAGAAAAATGGACCTAATTATAACACCGCATGGCTGGCGCAGAGACGTCATCACGATAGACGAGCTTCTTCACCAACCACGAACTTGTAGATTCAAAGGAAATGATTGATTGGATAAGAAAGCTCTTCCGAAGGAATCGGAACAGACCTCGAAACAGGGTCCGTCGACTGACAAGACTCATGGAGATCTAGAATAATAAGGGAGATCCCTGGGCGTATGCTCGCCCTGCTTTTGGGGGGTGCCTCTCAAGGTTCTCTTTCCCCCTAAATTTTAAATCAAAGTTCATGCGAGGTATTTTTAGATTTTCGATCTCATTACTTTAGAATTCCGAAATTTAAATGAAAATTATCACGCTAGGTCGTTTTCATTTGTTAGAGTGGGATTCGTGGCGATGATTCTCTCATGGCGATTGAAATCGAGTATTGCGAGCAATGAAATTACCGTCCTGAAGCCGACCGTGTGTCGGCTGAAATTGAGGAAACTTCTGGAGAAAAGGTGACTTTGGTTGGGGGAAGTGGCGGGATTTTTGAGATTCGCCAGGACGGCGACGTGATTTGGAAGAAGGAGAGAAGTGGGCACTTCCCACTTCCCGGAGAGGCTACCGCTCTTTTTTAGAGCATCCCTTTTTCTTGGGTTCGATGTGATGTCAGATAGAGTGGCGGCACACCCCGCTCATGTTTCCTAGATCTGCCCTCGTTTCTGTTTTAGTCCTCTCAATTGCAGGGGCGAATGCCGATTTGGATTTTAATCGAGATGTTCGTCCGATTCTTTCTGCGAATTGTTTCTCCTGCCATGGTCCGGATCAAGAGGCCCGCGAGGGGAAGCTGCGGTTAGATACCGCCGAGGGGGCAAAGAAAGCACTCAAGCCGGGGGATGATCCGGAGTTGATCCACCGGATCGAGACCGATGACGAAGACGATTTGATGCCGCCACCGGACTCGGGGCATCAACTAACAGGGGCGCAAAAAGAAATCTTAAGGAAGTGGGTGACGGCTGGTGCGCCCTATGACGAGCACTGGTCGTTTCAGAAACCGGAGAAGCAGGTCGTTCCCGGGGGAGAATACGCCATCGATCATTTTGTTTCCAAACGGCTGAAGGAAGTGGGGCTTGAAATGTCGGAGCCGGCGGACCGCTACACTTTGATTCGGAGGTTAACTCTTGATTTAACAGGGCTTCCTCCCACCTTGGAAGAGGCAGAACAGTTTCAAAAATCAGGTGATGTTAAAGAGCTTGTTGATCGGATTTTGGACTCAGAAGCTTTTGGGGAACATTGGGCCCGGATGTGGCTCGATTTGGCGCGCTATGCCGATACCAAGGGGTATGAGAAGGACCGGGGTCGTAATATCTGGCGGTATCGGGATTGGGTCATCGACGCTCTGAATGCCGACATGCCTTTCGACCAATTTACTACGGAGCAATTGGCAGGCGACCTTTTGCCGAATGCAACGGTCGATGAGATTTTGGCGACAGCTTTCCATCGCAACACGATGGAAAATGACGAAGGTGGAACCGATGACGAGGAGTTTCGGGTGGCAGCAGTGAAGGATCGAGTCGATACCACGATGCAAATTTGGATGGGGCTCACCATGGGGTGTGCGAAATGCCATACTCACAAGTATGATCCAGTCAGCCTCGAAGATTACTATTCTTTTTACGCCTTCTTCAATCAAACCGAAGATGCCGACCGAGGCTCACCAGTGATGGCGACTCCGACCAAGAAACAACGTGAGGAGATCAAAGATCTGGAAACGGAAATTAAAGATCTGGAGAAGAAGGTAAAAGAGAGGCCGAAAGAATTTCAATCTGCGTTTTTAGAGTGGAAAACGAAGATCGGGGAAGGGGCACTTTGGAGTCCGCTTCGTCTCCGGAGTCAGGAAACGAAGGCGGCAGAGTTGCAACAGCGTGCTGATGGCATTCTAACGGTTAAAGGGGAACTTCCGGAAAAGGATACTTGGGTTTTGACTTTTGATCTTCCGTCCGGCCAATCGGTGACGGCGCTCCGAATTGCCGCGCTGACCAAAAAGCCGGGTGGAAAGTGGAAGGACAAGAACGTTGCGCTGCGGGAGTTGACGGCCGAGCTCATTATTGAAGGAGAAAAACCCCGGAAGCTCCGATTAACCAATCCCCGTGCGGATTTTTCGCAGAAAGGCTGGGAAGTGGCGAAGGCAATTGATGGAAGCACGAAGGCCGGATGGGCTTTTTCCCCCATGGCAGCGGCACCCCACGTGGCGGTTTTTGATTTTGATAAATCGATTGCGGGTGGTCAGCTCCGGCTAACGCTCGAGCAGGAATATGGGCAGGGGCTGATCTTTGAAAATTTTAAGGTCTCGGTGAGCCGCCTTCCTTCGAAGTGGTTGGAAGCAGAGGTTGATGCGAAGGGAGGATTGGAGTCAGTTTTTGTCACCCAGGTTTATGAGCCGACCCGGAAGATGAATACTCGTGTGGTGGCAGTAAGAACGGAACTCGAACAAGTGAGGCGAGCGATTCCTAACACTCCGATCATGCGGGAGCTTTCTGCAAATCGTCGCCGGGTGACCAAGGTTCATCAAAGAGGAAATTTTCTCGATCAAGGGGAGGTTGTTTCGGAACGTTTGCCTGAAATGTTTGGTTCTTTACCCGAAGGGTTTCCAGGCAATCGGCTCGGGGTTGCCCGTTGGTTGACGCATCCCGAGAATCCCTTGACTGCGCGGGTGATGGTAAACCGAATCTGGGCACGGCTTTTTGGAAAAGGAATCGTTGAGACCGAAGAAGATTTTGGCATGCAGGGAGCCGTGCCAACATATCCCGATTTACTCGATTGGCTCGCGGTGGGCTATCAAGAACAGGGATGGTCTTTGAAGCGCCTTCTGAAGACGATAGTGCTGTCGAAGACTTACCAACAGAGCTCCAAGGTGACGCCCGATCGTTTGGCGAAGGATCCACGCAATGCTCTGCTTTCTCGGGGCGCGCGTTTCCGGCTTTCCGCCGAAATGGTGCGCGATCAGGCGCTTGCGACTTCTGGCCTCCTGACCCAAAAGCTTGGTGGACCATCAGTGATGCCTCCTCAACCGCCTGGAGTTTGGAAATCCACATATAGTGGCGAGAAATGGAAGGATGCTACGGGGCAGGATCGTTATCGCAGGGGGGTGTACACTTACTTAAAACGGACTAGTCCTTATCCAGCGTTGACGACTTTTGATGCCGGTTCCGGCGAGGTTTGCCAGATCCGGAGAATCCGAACTAACACTCCGCTACAGGCATTGATTACTCTCAATGATCCTACTTTTCTTGAGGCGGCGGGAGCCCTTTCTAAAAAGATGAAGAGTTTGGAGCATGGTTTCCGAGTGGTTCTTATTCGATCTCCATCGAGTAGGGAATTAGTCCGTTTGCAGGCTCTTTATGACACAATGGATAAACACTACACAGACACTCCGGAGGCAGCTGATGAACTCCTGAAATCCGCAGGCCTTAAGGAGGGCGATGCCGCGATGGTGTCGGTGGCAAACGTTATTCTGAATCTCGACGAAACTCTGACAAAACCATGAATTTTCATTACGAAAAAGCCCGTGCTCAGACTCGTCGTCATTTCTTTGGTCAGACTGGTTTAGGATTTGGTGCTCTTGCGCTGAACCAATTGCTCGCAGAAGAAAAAGGTGGCTTTGGGAAGGGTGTTAAAATTCCGGCGAAGGCCAAGTCGATCATTTATCTGCACATGGCGGGTTCGCCGTCGCAGATCGATCTTTTTGAGCATAAGCCCGCTTTGACAAAATTCCATGGTAAGGATTGTCCCGAGGAATATCTTAAGGGGAAGCGTTTCGCCTTCATCAAGGGAACGCCCAAAATGATGGGGCCAGTTTTTGACTACAAAAAGCGTGGTGAGAGCGGACAGTGGGTCAGTGACCTTTTGCCGGGATTGAGTTCGGTGATTGATGACGTTTGTGTCATCCGCTCGATGAACACCGATCAATTTAATCACTCGCCGGCTCAGTTGTTACTACAAACGGGGAACCCATTATTGGGCTATCCTTCGATGGGGTCGTGGGTGAACTATGGCTTGGGAAGTGAGAACAAGAATTTGCCGGGCTTTGTTGTCCTTGCCTCCGGCGGAAAAACTCCCAGCGCGGGAAAATCGCTATGGGGATCTGGGTTTCTGCCGACTCTCTATCAAGGCGTGCAATGTCGAACCGACGGTGGAGATCCCATTCTCTACCTTTCCGACCCGAAAGGGATGAGCCGCGAGGCCCGACGGAAAACCCTGGATGCGCTGAGAGATCTTAACGAATATCAAAACCAACACATCGGTGATCCGGAGACGCTTACTCGGATTGCGCAATATGAGTTGTCTTACCGGATGCAGATGTCGGTTCCCGAAGTGATGGATATCGGGAAAGAGCCGCAGCATGTTCTCGACCTTTATGGGGCCAAGCCGGGATTTGTTTCCAATGTTGAGACGGCTGCCGATCCGCGGAGACTATATAAAGGAGATGATCCTACTTTCGCTAACAATTGTGTGTTGGCGCGACGCCTCGTCGAGAATGGTGTCCGCTTTGTGCAGCTCTATGACTGGGGGTGGGATCACCACGGGTCATCGCCCGGGGAGTCGATCGATGAGACTCTCCCGATTAAGTGCCAGCAGATCGATAAGGCTATTGCAGGTCTTATCAAGGATCTTAAACAGCGGGGGCTTTTTGAGGAAACACTCATTGTTTGGGGCGGGGAATTTGGCCGAACTCCCATGATGCAGAACAATGTTAATTCGACTCTTAAGCCTGGCTATTACGGTCGTGATCATCATCCCCATGCTTTCACGATGTGGATGGCGGGAGCGGGGATCAAGCCTGGAGCCTACGGAGAAACCGACGATATTGGCTACTATATTGGAGAGAACCCAGTCGGAGTCAGGGATTTACAGGCGACTATTCTCCATCTGCTTGGTCTCGATCCTCATCGCTTTAACTTTTCCTATCAAGGACTCAATCAGCGTCTGATTGGGCCAACCGATGATGGCCAGGTGGTGAAGGAAGTCTTGAGTTAGATGAAACGTTAACCTAATTTTTTTGTAAATGGCCAAGCGGATTTTCTCATCAATCTTTGGGGTGATCCTCTTTACGATTATTTTGCCGATTGGGTATTACCTCAGCTTTGAAACGGTTCCTTTTGGGGGATTTAAGGGAGTGGTTTTCCTGGCAGGAGTGGGGGCTGTCGTCGGGGCGATTTTGGGAGCCTGTTTCCCAAAAGTCTTCGGGTTCATCTTTAATAGCTTCATCGATTTCTAGAAGCGGCGTGGTTCAAGTCAAAGAGTTTACGTCCTACTTTCACTGCTTCTTTTTAGGGTCTTTGAGGGAAGCTAGGTAAGCGATGACGTCGCGGATCTCCGATTTTTTGAGAATGCCAGTCATCGGAGGCATAGTGGAAGCTGGTCGCGTGATCTCTTTAATTCTTTCCCGGGAATAGGATGTGTTCTTTCCGGTGGTGATGTCAGCGATGATGACTTGCTTGGAGTTTTCCTGATGAAGGTTTCCGGCTGCGATTGTATTATCCTTTAAGGTGACCGAAACCATTCCGTAACCTGGCGCAATATGGGTGTTGGGTTTCACTAAGGATTCGAGGAGATAGTCTCGACCGTGGAGACTGCCAACGTTCCAGAGATCTGGGCCGGCAATGCCACCCTTGCGGCCCCGTTGTCCCTTGTGGCAACGGGTGCACTGCGCAGCCCCATGATTGTAAAAAACGAAGCGCCCTTGGTTGATGTCACCCCCTTCGAGAGTGACGGCGTGGGTGGCAAGAGGATCGGACTGATCTACTCCGGCTTGGTAAGTGGCAAGAGCTGCAACGATTTGAGCGTTGTCTTGTTTTTTGGCAGCCTCGATGATGTCAAGGTGCACAGCGGCTGGTTGCGCGGAGATGGTCTGTAAAGAATTGAGGATAAATTGGGTCACTTCGGGACTTTTGAGTTCCCCGAGAGTGGCGAAAGCTTTTTGGAGATCGAAGATTTTATTTGATGAGAGGATCTTCTGAGCTTGGGCAGTAGCGGCTTTCAGATCGATTTGGGCCAAGGCATCAAGGCTGCGGACGCGAATCTCCTTGTCGCGGTCTTTAAGAGTTTTGGCAATTGTCGAAGCGAGCTGAGTGTCCTTGGACTTTTGCAGATTCTCAAGAGCAGCCAGCCGGATGACGGTGTCGTTCTTGGAGTTGGCGAAGTGCGCTAGTAAAGTGTCCGCCTCGATTTTAATCTCGAAACTTTCGGTGGTACGGATGACTTCGGCTAGGAGTTGTTTGGTCGAGATTTTAAGGAGACTATTCAAGACGATCGCAATGGTGTCTCGATGGTCTTCAAGCGAACGATCGTTAAAAAGCGGGCGATGTTTGCCCGTGGTAGGGTCGGCTGCGGGTGGGTTTTCCCAGCGCTGCAGGGCAAAGAGAGCCTCCATGCGGAGGTTGTCAGGGCGATTTGTATCGCTCGCTATTTTGAGAATACGGTTGAGGTTATCTGATCCTCCCACGCGGTAAATGGCATTGACGATGCGGTAGTCAATCATTGGGGTGGATTTACCGAGCCATTGCGTAGCACGAGCAAGAGCAGGACGGGCTTCTTCGATATAATTGTCATTAATGGCCTGAATGGCTTCGATGGCTATGGTCGGATCTGAGTCATTTAGGAAAGAGGCAATGCCTGCGTGCTTGAGTCGGCGGAGAATCATGACAGCTCCGCGGCGAACTGCGGTCGATGGATGATCTTTTAATGAGATGATTGTCGCGGCAGAGTTGGTATTTTTAGTGATAAGTTCGAGTCCATAAACAGCACCGTGGTGAAGGTAGGGATCGCTGTTTTTGTTCTCATGAAGAACAGAAACGAGGGCAGGAATGTCGCTTGGGTCTCCGGATTTTCCGAGTGCGATGGCGGCGTGCATTCGTGTGTTGAGATTCTCGTCTGCAAGGAGGGTGATCAGAGTGGCACGAAACGGTTTGGGGTTCGATTGTCCGAGTGCTTGTGCGGCCTGTCCTCGAATTCGCCAATTTTTATCGAAACAAAAATTATTCAGGAGGGTTTGAGACTCCTGGTCCTTTTGAAGCCGAGCAAGTTGCCCGAGTCCCCAGAGTCCATGAAGGCGCGTAAGGAGGCCGTTTGGAGGGGTTGCCGCTTTTGCCAAAAGATCGCGATGCCCAATATTTTTTGCTAAAGCGAATTGAGCGCGTTGTCTGACGCGATGGTCCTTGTGCCTGAGGAGGTCAGCAAGCTTTTCGGGAGAGAGTTGTTCAAAGCCGTTAGCAAAAAGTGAGCGGACCTCAGATATGATTGGCTTGGCAAGTTCTTCTGGGTTTTCAAAGACGAAGATAGTGCCTTTGTCATAGGTGCGCCAGCTGCCAGTGAAGTCGCTCACATAAACCCGTCCATCGTAGCCGAACTCCATGTCAGTATTGAGGAATCCTTTAATGAAGGTTTCGTTATTAGTGACTGAGAAGGAGGCTCCGGACGGAGATACTTTAAAGCCAATCACGCTGCTTCGCCCACCACAGTAGTCGCAGATAAAAAAGTGCTCATCCCACTTTTTAGCGAGGCCAGTTCCCGGATTATAAGTGAGCCCAGAGGGTCCGGTACTTAGGTGGGTGATGGGAGGAAGAAAGGAGGCAGGCCGGTTTTCACCTTTGAGATCCCATCCGCTTTCGACCATCCACGGGATTTGGTGACGGTTACTGACGTCAATGGCGTGGCGGAAATTACGGAGGTTTTGATTCC
>JAQWSX010000218.1 GCA_029242935.1 Akkermansiaceae bacterium | reverse complement strand
ATCCCCTCCAGAGATAGTATCATTGAAAAGTGCCTCCCGCGCCACTGACTGAAAAGACCCTATGATCCAAATCATCGAACTGGTCGCGATCGTGAAAATTGTCGACGTCGAGAAAGTCGAAATTAAGAGTGCCACCGCTGCGATCACGGATGCCTTCAAAAAGTGAGCCATCACACCATATTGTAAGATTAAGGTTGGACCATGCGCTGCAATTTCAGCACGACCTGCTGCAATTTCAACTTCCGTCCAACCCCTTTTCCCCCAAACTTGGGTAGCTTCAGCCAATTTCTCTTCAGTTCGAAAATGTAAGGTCGCCACCAGCAACACATCCATCACAACCATTGCGATAAAGATCACCGCCATAACACCAAGAAGTTTACCCACCAGATAATCGAGCCGAGGCACCGGTTTACAAAGAATCGTGTAAAGGGTGCGATCCTCAATATCACCTGGAATGAGTAAGGCAGTGGCAACAATACCAAACATTGAGCTAAAAACCATCATTGTCCCAAGGCAGATATTCTTATGCATTCTCAATTCCTGCTCCGGTTGGAGAGTCTCCGCACCTTGATACCAGATCAGGTCAAAAAATTGGATCCCTACAAAAAGAAGTGCAATAGGTGCTAAAAAATAAAACACCTTCATTCGCACCAATTGAGTCACGGTGCTGCGAGCAAGGATGAAAATACGACGCAAAGAAAAAAAGGAAATGGAGGCTCGGTGGCTCATAATATCATAAAATGGTTCAGGTCCCTGGGTTCTTACTTGCTGACTGCTTTTCGCTTTGCATCCGACATTGTTTCACGAAGAAACAAATCCTCGAGCGTGGTCCGAGCATTTCCCTCCGAAACCACCTCAGCCTGATGAGTGACATCGACCAAAGAGCGAATTTGATCCAACAAATTCTCGCTGGCATTTTCCAAAATGATCTCAGTCCGGTTCTCCACCGAAATCAACTCATCTAGACGCCCTTCGTTCACCAAAACACCCTGATGAATGATTCCCACCCGGTCACAAACCTGCTGAACCTGCTCAAGCAAATGGGAGCAGAGAAAAACCGTAATCCCACGATTCTTCAGCTCCAAAATAAGATCCCGAATTTGGCGGGATCCCGTGGGATCAACCCCTGCCGTCGGTTCATCAAGAACCAACAACCGCGGATCCTGAACCATCGCCTGTGCCAGCCCTATTCTTTGCAGCATTCCTTTAGAAAACCCCTTCAATCGCCGATCACGGGCATCCTGCAGCCCCACCAGCTCAAGTAACTCCCCAATTCGCTCCTTTAGCTTGCGACCCCGCATGCCACAAAGTTTTCCGTAGAATCGAACCGTTTCCGCCGCAGTAAGGTGCTTATAAAAATAGGGATTCTCCGGAAGAAAACCAACTTCATTGCGAGAATCCACCTTCAAGGAATTCCGCCCGAAAATTGAAGTCGCCCCCGAAGTCGGAGCCACCAGCCCTAGCACGGCCTTCATCGTCGTAGATTTCCCCGAACCATTCGGACCAATCAGTCCATAAACCTCTCCGGGAGCAATCTGGAGCGAGACATCCTTCACGGCGCGCACGTCCTTTACCCCCAAAGCCCCTTTGAAGTCTTTTACCAAATTCTTGACCTCTACCGCTGGAACTTCGCTCATCGTCCTCAAGTTCTACTTCATTCACTGAACGCGTGCAAGTAAGCGGATGGGTCAGCGAAACAAAAATTCTTCCCTTTAAAAAAGAAGGCCGACTGCAAAAGCTCGCAGCCCTCTAAGCTGAGAACAAAAACACGTCACCGCTAAAATCAAACAAGCACTTGTTTTCTGCTTTTGAAACCTGCCCAGACCCATCCGCCCCGGGCTTTTTTATTTCCCCATCCCAAATTCTCCCGCCACCATCCAAGCTATGAAAAACTACCTCATTGAGCAACTCGACGATCTCGCCGGCACCCCCTGCCCCTGCGGCACTTCACGGCGCGCGTTCTGTATTCCCGAAAACCCCATCGCCAGTATCCACATCGTTGAAATTTCCAAAGAGGCTCGCACCCATTATCACAAGAGGATGACCGAGATCTATCTCGTCCTCGAAGGCGAAGGGCAAATCGAGCTCGACGGTGAAGTCATCCCCGTAAAGCCGATGACCACCATCCTGATCAAGCCAGGTTGCCGCCACCGCGCTATCGGGGAGATGAAGATCATCAACATCCCGGTCCCCACCTTCGATCCTGCCGACGAATACTTCGACGACAACCCCGAATAAATCCCCTAAAGCCCTCTATTCTTACCGTCACAACGTCGAATTCGTGAAATTCGTTTTTGAATTATGCGAGCTCCGGTTAGATTCCCATCAATATGAAGGGACAACTCCTCAACGATCCCGTTTTTGGGATGGCCGCGGGCCAATTCGACCGAGTGGCCGATTTTCTCAACCTCGACCAATCAGTCAGGGAACGCTGCAAGTGGCCTAAACGAATTCTGACTTTCAGCCTACCCGTCCACATGGACGATGGCCGCACCGAGGTTTTTTTTGGCTATCGCGTGCAACACCACCTTTCTCGCGGCCCCGTAAAAGGTGGGCTGAGATTTCATCCCAAGGTCAACGTGGGGGAAGTCGCCGCTCTCGCAATGTGGATGAACTGGAAATGCTCTCTGATGGGACTCCCCTACGGCGGGGGCAAAGGCGGTATCACTTGTGACCCAAACAAACTTAGCATGACCGAGCAAGAGAGATTGACCCGGCGCTTCGCGCAGGAAATCACTCCTTTCATCGGGCCAGAAATCGATGTTATGGCACCGGATGTTGGCACCAACGCCCAGCATATGGCGTGGATTCTCGATACCTATTCGACTCACACAGGCCGTTTTGTTCCTGAAATCGTCACCGGAAAACCAATCGAGCTGCAAGGCAGTGAGGGCCGTATCCAGGCCACTGGTCATGGTGTTTCTTTCCTCGCCACTCGAGCCCTCAACAAGCTTGGCCTCCCTGTTCAGGGAGCAACCGTCATCGTACAAGGTTACGGCAACGTCGGTTCATATGCTGTGGAAACCATGTCAGCATACGGCATGAAAGTGCAGGGGATTTCCGACATTACCGGAGCGATCTGGAATGAAAACGGGCTCGACGCTGAGAAACTTCGCGCACACGTCGCCCAAACCGGTGGCGTTGCCGGATTCGAAAGTGCCGAATCAATCGACCCCGATGAGATGCTCCTGCGGGAATGCGACGTTTTGGTTCCCGCTGCGCTTGAGCGTGTCATCACCGAGAGCAACGCTCCCAATCTCCGCTGTAAGATTCTCGCCGAAGCCGCAAATGGGCCCACCACCCAACCAGCCGATGCCATCATTGAAGAACGTGGGGATATCTTTCTTATCCCCGACATCCTCTGCAACGCTGGCGGTGTGACCGTGAGTTACTTCGAGTGGGTTCAAAACCTCCAGCGGTTCCACTGGACCAAGACCGAAGTGCTCACCAAGCTCGAAACCAAGCTCGAAAAGGCCTTCGAAAACCTCCTCGGATTCTGCGATCGCCACAAATGCGGAACCCGTCTCGGAGCACTCGCCACCGGCATCAAAAACGTCGCTCGCGTCAAAAAAACCCGCGGACTTTTTCCTTAAAGCAATTAAGGCGATCAACAGAATTTTCCCAAAACTCCGGAAAAGGAACCAAGCCTTAAATCAAATAAATCTGAATATCGTTAGAATTACGTCCGTCAGACATTTGTCGACAAACCCAAAACACTTTTTACACTGATACTAGCATGAAAACGATTGCTTCCCTTATCCTCCTCCTTGCATTTCCCGCAATGGCTCTCCCCGATAAGCCTGAGAAAGGCGTGGTTTATGTTGAAGAATTTACTCCGAAAGGAATCAAACTTAAGGTCGAGAAACCAGGTTGGGTTTACTCAACAAAACAGGGTGGCCGCAAACGCGGCTCGCTCAAGGTCGGTATCGACGTCGAACTCGTCTCATTTACCGAGAAGGCCTACTTTGTGAGGGGTAAACGTGATAATGGTATCGGAGTCTCCGGCTGGGTCACACCAGCTTCCTTTTCTTCTAAAGACCCCAAGTTTGTAGAAAAACTCAAGCAGGTCCACGCCCGACAACTTCTTGTCCGGGCGCTTATCGAAAAGAAAGAAGTTGCGATCGGAATGACTCCCGAGGAAGTCAGCCAAATCCACACCCGCCCGACCAAAACCAAAGTAAAGCGAACCGCAAAGGGGCAGACCACGATTTGGGAGTTCATCAAGTATCATACCGTTAGCCACTTTAATACCGTTCGTGATCCCTCCACCGGCCAGATTTATCGCCAATTGACTCACACCACGAACGAAGAAAAATCCAAGATCGTCGTAGAATTTGAAAATGGCTTCGCATCATCGATCGAGATCAGCAAAAACAACGGACCTGGTAACCCAACCACCGTGGGCGCCCCCATCATTTTCGCTTGGTGATACCCAAATCACGCTTCTGGCGAGATGATTAGCGCAACCTCCACACGAGACCAAACAAATCTCTACCATCATGGCTGAGGAATTTGTTGAATTAAAGGAGCTGCGTTGATCCGCTGAAAAGTTCACTCGCCATGGCCTCCGGAGGCCTCGGCATGACAATCATTCCGAAAGCCGCCATTCAAAATAGGCTGCCTGACAAGGCTAGAACGGAGAGCTTGTCTTCGTCTGACCTTATCCATAAAAGCCACCGTGCGCTTACTCCTGCTACTTCTCTTGCTGCCTCTGGCCACCTTCGCCAGAAAGCCGAATATCGTCTTCGTCATGGTCGACGACGCCGGGACTGGCGATTTTTCACCATACGGTGGCAAGTTCATCAAAACTCCAGTGATGGCCAAATTGGCCACAGAGGGAATGCAATTCACGCGCGCGTATTCCGGCTCGGCTGTCTGTGGACCGACCCGCTGCGTTCTCATGACCGGCCTCCATCCCGGACACTGCCACCGCCGGGCCAACCGATCCCGAAACGGGCTCATTCCCCTTCCTGCCAAAACCCAAACCGTCGCCTCGATGCTGAAAAAAGCAGGCTACGCCACCGGAGGCTTCGGTAAGTGGGGCCTTGGGAACCCCGAAACCGCAGGCGTTCCCGAGAAGCTGGGTTTCGACCTCTGGTATGGATACTACGATCAAGTCCACGCGCACGATTACTATCCGGAATACCTCGTCCGAAACAGTAAACGTGAAGAGTTGCCAGCAAACAAGAATGGCAAAAAAGGAAGCTACACCCACTACCTCATCGAAAACGAAACGCTCAAATTCATCGAAGCCCATAAAGACCAACCTTTCTTCTGCTACGCCGCCTGGACCCCGCCTCACGGCGACTACGTCATCCCACATGACGACCCAAACTACCTCCAATACGAGAACAAATCCTGGAGCCAAAAAGATAAAAACTACGCCGGAATGGTCAGCCTCCTGGATCAAGGAGTCGGTCGCATCGCGGACAAGCTCAAGAAGCTCGGCATCGCAGAAAACACTCTCCTTATTTACACCTCCGACAACGGAGCAAATGCCTCTTTTGCTAAAACCCTAAAAAGCAACGGCATCTTGCGCGGGGTTAAACGATCGCTTTATGAAGGCGGAATTCGAGCTCCCTTTATCGCCCACTGGCCCGGAAAAATTGCCTCCGGAACTCAATCGGATCTTCTCACCACACACGTCGATCTCATGGCAACGGCCGCCGAGATTGCCAAGACCGAAGTCCCGATCAAGTCCGATGGAATCTCCATCCTCCCCACCCTTCTTGGCAAACCACAAAAAATAAAACACGAGTTTATTTACTTTGAAATCTACGAAGGTCCCTTTCAGCAATCCGTTCGCGTCGGCGATTGGAAAGGCTACCGTCGCGGCTTGAAAGACCCGGTCGAACTCTACGATCTCTCCAAGGATCCGTCAGAGGAAAACAACATCGCCAATAGCCATCCGGACGTTGCTCAAAATCTTGCAAAGATTCTCATCAAACAACACGGGCCAAGTCCTCACTTCACCGCGCCCAACCACTTCACGAAGAAGACTAGAAAGCGCAAACGAAAAGAGAGCGGTATGTGACCTTGAAAAAATTGACGTAGAGAAGAGCCGTCACTGAGAGACGACTCAAAGTCGCCACCCTTTTCGGTTGGCTTCAACCACAGAGTCGGTCAGCCTTTTGTGCCTTCTGATGCAGCCTGACTACCACATTGAGGATCTCGTTCACCAAACCGGGAACCTCGTAGTTTACCGCGTGACCACACGTGATCAGATACCCCTTGCACTTGTGCGTCTCAGATACGATGACGAAATCCTTACAAAGCTTAGGGGTGGAGTTTTCGAGGGTGCGCTTGCGCAGCTCATGCAGCTCAACCACAATTGCCTCCGTTCTGTCGTGAACGGGGGGCTCGATCCTGTTGACGGCTACCCATGGGTCGCCGCCCGATGGTGGGATGGAGTTATCCTGACCGATCGCGTGCGCGACCACGATCTGACCGAAGAGGAGTGCCTCCGGATTCAGGCCTATTCCAAATCGCTCATCGATGCCCTTGGCCCGATCGCAGGGACCGTCGCCTTCACCCCGGCATCAATTGTGACCTGCGGCGAAGGAGAACAAACCGTCGACACATTTTCCATCGACTACCATTCGTGGTTCGCCGCCTTTGCACACGGAATTCATCCGGCTGATCTCGTCGACATTCAGGCGAAATACAAAGCGCTCACCACCTACCTTAGACGCCAGGCCGGACTCATCTCCACCCCTTTGCTCACTTCGCTCGAAGCGCCTCCATCACAATCCGGGCAATCGGTTGCTCTTCCTTCGGCTGCCAGCTCTTCTTCACTCAAAGTCCTTCCGATTCTTATTCTCATGCTCGGCGCGATTGGCTACTTCGGATGGAAGCTTGCTTATCGCAAACCCGCGACCGAGGAAAAGCCAATCACCCTCGAAAGCACTCC
>JAQWSX010000217.1 GCA_029242935.1 Akkermansiaceae bacterium | reverse complement strand
AACCATGAATAATACTCTGGTGGCAAATCTGTTAGTGGAACACCACAGGGCGGATACTTCCCCGGTCCATATTTACCAAAAGGCATATAAGCCTCAGAAATCTCATGAAGAAGATTCCGAAAGTCTTCGCGATCGATCTCGGTAAAATTCATAGGTTGTATCTGACTTGCATCCCCGCGAGATCTTCCTAAATTACGCAAAGAAACCAACAAAAACATGGAAAGTCACAACCCTTACGCCAGTCCATACTCAGTTGCTCAGGCATCCGAAAACGTCCGCACTGAATTTTACCAGAAAACCTACCTTCATCTCGCAGGAGCAATCGGGGCATTTATCATTCTTGAAGCGATGCTATTTGCGATCCCTGGAATCGATCTATTTGTGTTCAAAATGATCGGAGGAGGAATGTCATGGCTTCTAGTCCTCGGACTCTTCATGGGCGCTTCTTGGATCGCTAATAAGTGGGCGACCTCAGATACCAGCCGCGGAATGCAGTATGCGGGGTTAGGGCTCTATATCGTCGCTGAGGCTATCATATTTTTGCCTCTTCTTTTGATCGCCGTCCGTTTCACCGGACAATCACACCTGGTCGGGCAGGCCGCCATTATAACCTTGGGGCTATTTGCTGGCCTCACTTTTGTGGCCTTCACATCCAAGAAAGATTTCTCCTTCCTCGGCGGAGTTTTAAAGATTGGATCCTTTATTGCAATCGGCCTAATTGTGGCATCACTCCTGATGGGTTTTAATCTGGGGATTTGGTTCTCTGGAGCAATGGTCCTGTTTGCTGGAGTTTCTATTCTTCATCAAACTAGCAACATTATCCACAATTACCGCCCAGATCAGCACGTAGCAGCCTCCCTTGGTCTCTTCGCAAGCGTCGCCCTGCTCTTCTGGTATGTCCTGCAAATCCTGATCTCTCTCTCCTCGAGCGACTAATCGGATTTCGCTTATGCCTTTCAAACCCCGGACACAATTAGTGTTCCGGGTTCTTTTTTCTCCCTAAGATCCGTTTTTGACAAACTCGCCCTTTTGTCGCTAACTCTCAAGAGCTCCTATGAATACCACGAATTTCCTTCTCGGAACGACTTCAGTCCTGATTGTCGTTGCCTTTGCCTTCTCCTTTGGGGGCTTTAACGAAGGACGCGACAGCCAGGCCAGCAAGGACGAACTTGCTAAATTGACGAATGCAGTCGAAAAACTTGCCGCTGAAAATCGGGCTCTTGAGAGTAATCATCTCCGGACCAACCGCCTAAGCAATCCGGCAACTTCGGTTTCGACGACCACACCTCCGGCAGGTCTTCCTATCTCCCCCGGACCTGCAACTTCCAATCCCGACCCGGAATCACTGGGGAAAATAAAGGAACTCGAAGACAAAAACCGAGTGCTTGAAGAAAAAGCTCTCGCCCTCGAGGAGGAAAATAACCGCGCCAATGAAGAGCGCAGACAGATCACGATTGAGCAGAATATGGCTGCCAAAAAAGTCCAGATGGCCATGGACATGGGAACCGTAAAATCAGCAAACAAAGAACAGGCCATTGTGATCTATGAACCTTCCGCTAACGCCCCAAGCTTCCAACCCAGCCGTGTCCTTGCAATACGCCGGAACACCGGGATTATCGGAACTATCGTGATCGAGCGGCTCGATGCGAGTGGGCAATATATCGCCACGATGAGACCCCATGGCTACTCGCCTGACGGCTATCCCGACATCCAACCCGGTGATACCGTCATTGTGGATCCTAACGGTTAATTACCACTTGGTGGTCAAGCCATACTGCCCGGCCAAAGTAAGCAGTTCTTCACGCATTGGCCACTCATCGGGGCGCTCGCAGGGGCCATCGTGACGCTGACTCGCTCCCTTCAACATCATGCACCCTGTGTTGTCGCCCATCTTACGAATGGCCTCAACTTCTTCAGGTGATAATTTAAAATCAGCTGGCGTAGCAGCGTAGTCGCGGATCTTATCTTCGATCGGAATCGCGTTCTCTCCAGCCTCCTGAATCACCGTCGGCACGACACACTTCACTGGAGTCTGAGAGAGGTTCCACAGCGAGGCGAATTGAATCATGCTCAGACCATGCTTCCCGGCAATTTCGCGCATTGGCTGCATTGCATCATTGCCCCGCTCGACCCAACCTTCGGGGCGATAGGCCCGGTGATCACCGGGACGAAATTCGTGGCCAGGCTTCATGTCCCCATGGAAAAGCCCACCGTAATCCACCACCCGGGTAAGAATATCGACTTTGTTAGCAACCGCTGAGTCCAACACATGCTGTCCGGGCCATGGCTCTAACGGATTCAAAATGATCATAGCCCAATCGAGAACCTCCCCGAAATTTTCGAAGACATGCAGTAGATCGAGTGTAAATCCATTAGCAGGTCCGGGAGCAATGCCGAGCCGTTTCGAAAGTCCCTCTTCCTTTAGGGCATTCATCCCTTTCCAAACCGCGTCGCTGGTGTAGCCGATCTCGTCCGGATTGTGCAACATGACGAGATCAAAGTGGCCGGTCTGGCAATTCGTGAGGGAACTCTCGCAAGCCCGACGCAAAAAATCACGATAACCGGATTCGCCCCTTAGCGATGGGCTAGTGAATCTCGGATACCCCTTACTCCCCTCGCGCTCGCCATCGATGAAATCGTGGCCAAGCATCCCGACAAGGCAGTAACTCTCGCGCGGGTATTCCGATAAAACCTCACCCAATGCGGCATCCGCTTTGCCTTGACCATAAACATCAGCAGTCACAAAAGTTCGAATCCCCGCCTCGTAGGCAACTCGAATACAATTCTGGTAGCGATCTTCATCAAGAACCTCCCCAAAGTGCATAAACCGTCCGCCGCTCCAGGTGCCAAATGCTGTCCGTGTCAAATCCATGCCGTAAATAAGCGACAGGGTGCGGCATCTTTCAAGCGGGACTTTTCCTCTGGACTGCTAGGCTTGACCAGAAGAGGCGAAAGAGTTCACATTCTCGCTGTGCGCTCACTCCTTTTACTTGCCCTTACCCTTCCGATTTTCCCTTCCTGCACAGGAGTCACCAGCAGCCCCGGAAACATGGGTCTGCTGCCAACAGTCAGCGACCGAAAGGCCCAAATCTCGTCCGAACCCCGCGGCGATTTTTTCTACGGCCGCCGCTACTTCGTAAAAAAAACCCGCTTCTGGGGATACCTCCGCGAACCAGGACAATCGGCAAATAAAGCGAAATTGGTCATTTTTAACGAATCTTGGAAGATCAATCCCGATCGTCTCCCCGAGACTGAAGGAGGTAAAACCTACGGATTCGACAATAATTACGAATACCGAATTTACGGTCGATACACCGGGAGGGAACTCTACGAACCCAACAGCAACCAGATTCTCCCTGAGTTCATCCTCACCGACTATCAGCTCATCTCACGCAACCCGGGATGGCTCTTTTCCCCCTCGGATCAATACTATCCCACCCGCGTTTCCCTCCTTCCTCGGAGCTTCTGATCACGACTTTGTGAAATATTTCACAAAGTCCTTGCGAGCCCCGAAGAACGAGAGTTTTATTGAGGAGTCTTAACATGAGCAAGACCACTACTTACGAGGCCCCAGATGCCGCTGCCGTCGCAGCAAAGGCCGTTACCGATTACCAAGCGGAGACCGACGATGTCCTCGGCGAAAAAATGGTGCTCAATATGGGCCCATCCCACCCCGCCACGCACGGTGTTCTCCGTCTTGTGCTGGAATTGGATGGCGAAATCATCGAAAAAGCCGAGCCTCACATTGGATACCTGCATCGAGGCGACGAAAAAATCGCTGAAAATATGCATTACAACCAGTTCGTTCCCTACACCGACCGGTTGGACTACCTTGCTCCTCTTGCAAACAACGTCGCCTACGCCTGTGCAGTTGAAAAACTGATGGGTTGGGAATTGCCACCTCGAGGCCAAGCTCTCCGTGTTCTCTGCTGTGAACTCGCCCGGATTTCATCCCACATGCTCGGTGTCGGTGTCTGCGCCATGGATGTTGGTGCCATGACTGTCTTTCTCTACACCTTCACCGAACGCGAGAAGATCTACAACTTCTGCGAACAACTTACCGGTGCCCGCTTCACGACATCTTACACCCGAGTCGGCGGCCAAATCCGCGATATTCCTGAAGGCCTAGACAAGGACATCCTAAAATTCCTTGATGAGTGCGAGAATACCATCAACGAAATCGCCGGACTCCTTAATAATAATAAGATTTATCTGGAGCGGATGTGCGACGTCGGAGTAATCAGCCGCGAGGACGCCATAAGCTATGGGATGACCGGCCCTAACCTTCGTGCCAGCGGAGTGGCCCGGGACCTTCGCAAGGATAGCCCTTATTTGGGCTACGAGAAATACGACTTCGATGTTCCGGTGGGCGAAAATGGCGATTGCTACGACCGCTTCCTCGTCCGTATGGAGGAGATGCGCCAGTCCATAAAAATCATCAAACAGGTTCTCGCTGACTTCCCAGATGGGGAAATCAACGTGGGCGACAGCAAGTCCACTCTCCCTGACAAGGAGCGCGTGCTCATGTCCATGGAAGAACTTATCCACCATTTCATTGTCGCGACCCAAGGGATTGAGGCCCCAGAGGGCGAGGTTTATTTTGCCGCTGAAAACCCCAAAGGGGAGCTCGGCTTCTACATTCACTCGAAAGGCGGCGGAGTCCCGAATCGGCTCAAGATTCGCGCCCCGTCTTTCGTCAACCTTGGCATCTGTGCCGACCTCCTCAAAGGCCATATGGTTTCTGACATCCCAGCCATTCTCGGCTCGCTCGATTTCGTAATGGGCGAGTGTGACCGCTAATTCACGTCTAATTCTTCCAACCTGATTTCTCACGGTGAGTTCTAAAATTGAAGCCCCCCGCCCTCGCTCGATCGATCGATCGAAGCTGAGTTACGTCTCTCCAAGCGCCCCGAAAGATCGCGAAGTTCCAAAGCCTCGCCT
>JAQWSX010000211.1 GCA_029242935.1 Akkermansiaceae bacterium | reverse complement strand
CGTTACGATGATCAAGGAAAAGGCGAAATTGTTGGAGAGAAGCACGGCCTTGTTTCGATCACGGCCGATCGCAAAACTGGCAAGATTCTTGGTGCAGCCGGAGTTGGACCACACGTCATCGACTACGCCCACACCATGATGGTCGCGCTCCATCAAAACTTAACCGTCGCCGAATTCCTTAAAATCCCCTCCTACCACCCGACATTAGGAGAAATCTGGACCTATGTGGCTGAGGAATTAATAGAAGAACTCTAACTTAAGAGTTTGTCCTTGAACTTTTGGCACCGAGTGGCACCTAAGTTCGATGAAGGGTCCGTTATTTCTTATTTTAGGTGGTATTTTAGGATTCTCATCCTGTTCGCCAACTCCTCCGCCCCCGGCAACCGGCTGACAGTTCAACCCGGAAAACGCCCTGAGTTCAGGGCGCTAAGCCCCTAATCTTGACCCTGAAGGACAATCCCGGCCTTTTTTTGTCCGATTAGCTGTATTCCTCAAAAAAGATTTGCATTCGTCGCGGGCTTCCCGTAGGTCCTCCGCCCCGTCAACCCACTTTACGACCATGGATATCATCAGCAAGATCGAGAAAGAGCAAATGAAGTCAGACGTCGCCGACTTCAATGTCGGTGATACCGTCAAGGTCCACAACCGCGTGGTTGAGGGTGGCAAAGAACGTATCCAGATGTTCCAAGGGATTGTTTTGGCTAAGTCCGGAAGCGGCCTCAACACTGCTTTCACCGTCCGTAAAATTTCTTATGGCATTGGTGTTGAGCGGGTCTACTGCGTCCACAGCCCGCGAATTGAAAAAGTTGAAGTGATCTCACGCGGCAAAGTTCGTCGTGCAAAGCTTCACTATCTTCGTGATCGTGTGGGCAAGCGCGCCATTCAGGTAAAGTCAGTAGACTGATTACCGGTAATCGGTTAAATTTCGCAAGCTGCAATTAGAGTTTTCTCGCTGCGGCTTTCTTTTGCGCTTCACCTGCGCTCTCCCGTCTCCCACTCTTTAACTCAGTGCGAATCCACTGGGCATTTGTCGTTCTTGCAGTGATCGGGACCATCCTCCTCACATGGTATCTGCGTACCAGTGACATGGATTTCCTGACCCCCTCCGGTAATGAAATCGTCAAAACCGAGGAAGCGCCGAATTTCGTCGATCCCTCCGCGGTGTTGCAGCCTGAAATCAAAGATCAACCGAATATCGCCAGCAACATCCAACAACCTGAAGACCCGGATAAACTACCACCAGCCAAGATTAAAGAAATCGCCGAGTCCGAACTGGGCGATTTGGCCTCTAGCCCAGGACTCACCGCCTATCAAGACTTCGCCCGCGGAGAATCAACCGACCGCCTGTTCGAACTTTCATCCACTCTGCGGGCCCGAGGCGAATTCCAACGCGCCCTCTTGGCCTTCGAACGGGTCGTAGACACAAGTAAGACTGATCCGAAATCCCGAGCCGAGGCGGCACAAGGAATCGTTGCTCTTTCAAAAAATCTACCAAGTTGGAATATCGATCCCAGCAACGAGATTACTCTCAACCTACACCTTGGAACAGACCACAAGCCATCTGATCACTTGAAAAAAGTTCTTCAAGAGGTAGCAATCCGAATTCGTGAATCCTCAGGCGACCAGCTCTACATCATCCCCACGATCAACAGCAGCGACAATCCCGATGCCCCGAAAAACAACCCTATTGCCCTATGGCTCTCGGCTTCCGGCGATAACACAACTTCTTCTGCAGTCATTACTCTTCGACTTGCGAAAAACGAAAAGGAGCATCTAGCAGAAATATCGTTGGCGTTCTTTAAAGTGATTCGGAGTCACCTTGCCCAACTCGGCTACCCACCGGCTTCTGAAGGCCTTGAAAAGAGAAAGAATTATCTTTCCCGGCAAATCACTCGCTTGATGTGGCGGGATTTCGCGCAGTCACTTTATCAAACACAGAACGATCCCGATGCCCCCAGGGAAGGCCCTGATGAGTCGCCAGATTTAAATTCGGATTGAATTCCCTAAGAAAATCAATTCACAACCGTCCCACACCCGTAGCTATGATCAAACTGCTCATCCCCGCCACTTTCTCGCTCTTCTGGACTGCGATTGCCCAAGAGAACTCCCCGACAAAGCAAAAACGCCCTGAAAAACCGAAAATCGAACGTCTAAACGATGAAGAGGTCAAGATCGGCAAAATCCACCTTCATCAAGCAAAGCGTGAACTCAGCTTCAAAGGTGGGATCAACATGACAAAAGGTCTTATCGAATACTTTTTGGCGACCACCAAAAGCGATAAGGTTCACGAAACCCTGATTCTGACCGATGCTTCACCGACAAATATAAATATCGCGATGAAGCTTCTCGGCATCAAAGCATCCAAGGAGCTCTTCGAAATCTTTGATGAGGACACGTGGAAGCCAACCGGCAAATTTCCGCCTGTTTCGCCAGAAACACATGCCGCATCTCTGGTCGACATTTTTGTGGAATGGGGTGAAGGAGCAAAGAAGAAGAGGCTTCCTGCCAACGAACTCGTTCAGCATATCAACTGGCCCAAGAAGGCCCTGACCCCAAAGCCCAATGAAGAATTCGAGACCAAGGAAGCAACCTTAAGCGTGATGGAGAAAGGCCCCTGGCTCTCGACTGGATCCTACATGCATGAAGGACGATTTAAGGCCGAAATTGGCGGCATCATCTTCGGCATCTACACGAATGAGCAAGCAATTGTAAACTTTTTTGGCAAAGATCGCCTTTTAGGTGACGTTTGGATACCTAACGAAGAGATCTCCCCAAAAGAAGGAACAGTTGTCACCGTCATTGTTAAACCTCATACTCCAAAAAAATGAAGAAACTCCTTATTTCCTCTATCATCGCCACCTCTGGCCTGATTGCTATTGCGCAAGATAAGCCCCCACTCAAAGGCGCTCATCTTTCGATCAAACTTGAGACTCAAGAAGTCATCAAAAAAGGGAACAAGTTCATCACTAGCCAGCAAAACGAAAAAGGCTACTGGGGCGATCCCGACCTCCCAGCCTTCACCGGTTTTGCCGTCAAGTGCCTCCTGCTCGATCCTTCATACGACCCAGAAGGCCCCGTTCCTGCTCCCGTCAAAAAGGGAATCGACTGGCTTCTATCTCAGCAAAAGGAGGACGGCGGAATTTACGGCCGCGGAATGGCCACTTACTCCACCTCGGCGTCCATCATGGCTCTCTGGGTTGCTGGACCTGACAAATACAAAGAGCAAATCATCAAGGCCCGCAACTTCCTCATAAACCATCAAACCGATTGGGGGGTGAAAGGCGAGAATGACACTAAATTCGACGGAGGAATCGGTTACGGCGGCTCACGTGCTCACTCTGACCTCTCGAACACTCACCGAGCTCTCGAAGCTCTTTACACCACTCGCACTCTGGCCGCGGACTCTGGCGACAAGAAGGCCATGGAGCTCGACTGGGAAGCAGCCCTAGAGTTTGTCTCCCGCTGCCAAAACCTTCAAGCCACCAACAAGGGCGAGAAAACCGGTAACGACGGGAGCTTTGTTTACTACCCTGGAAACTCAAAAGCCGGTGAAGCGGTCGACAGCAAGACCGGACGCGTGGCCCTTCGCGGCTACGGCTCCATGTCATACTCCGGACTCCTCTCGCTTGTTTATTCGGACCTCGACGAAAGCGACCAGCGAGTTAAGGCCGTAATCAATTGGCTCTCCGACAACTACACTCTGAAGGAAAATCCGGGCCTCGGCGGACAAGGACTCTACTACTACTACCACGCCATGGCCAAGAGCCTCGTGGCGGCCAACAAGCCGACCCTTGAGGGGAAGGACGGACTAAAGATCGACTGGCGTGCTGACCTCGCTGCCACCGTCATTAACGGACAACGCGAGGACGGTTCATGGATTAACACCAAAGCCAGCCGTTGGATGGAGAACGATCCAGTTCTCGTCACCAGCTACGCTGTGATGACTCTTCAGCAAATTCACTCTTCGTTGAATTAGATCCTTCAAATAAATCCCCCACCAACCTCTGCTGATTGCTGATCAACAAGATGGTGCCGGAAACTTCGGGGGGGCGTTTCTGATCCAAAACTGCGCGTCGTAATATTTCGCCTCAAACTTCCCTCGTCCAGGGCTTCTGTTTTGGGAGCCTCGCTAAAACAGACTCCCCTGGTCTCCATCAACATCCTTACGGGCCGGCGTGCCTAAGCTCTCTAAACCCTCCTGACGGATTCCGAGCGTGGCGATTTCATAAACCACCCTTTTCCGGCCCTTACCGGTCGCAACCTCACTTCGTACGATTTTCGTTCCTAGCAGCTGTTCCATCATTTGGACCTCCATTCGTGCTGCGTTGGGATACTCCTCATAAATTTTCTTCAGTGGATTGTGAAATTCCTCAATCCGAAACCCGGTCTCTACATCATAGTGGCACTTGCTGAAACAACCTGATTTATCGCGAATATCAGCCAACCGGGTCGCTTTTTCGACCATTGATTTCCCGGCCCTAATCTTGGGCTGCCATTGCTCTCTCAAGACTTGGAAATGATGAAATAGGAGTTTTTCCGGCGCCGAATCCCCATAAAGTTTCTTTACTCCCTCCAAAACCGCCAGCGTCAGTCCAACTCCAGCCTCCGGAAAAAGAGCATTACATTTTGAAGTCAGAAGATAGAGCTTTTCGGGACGTCCCACCTCTTTTTTAGCTCGGGGAATCCGCCATTCTTCCAAATACCCTAGCTCAGCTAACTTCAAGCAATGCTGCTTCACCCCCATATAGCTCATTTTGAGCTCCCGGGCCAAATCCGAGACCGGCATTCCGTCCGAGACTTTGATCGCCTCCAGAATAGCCGCCCAAGACGCACGCATCGTCTCTCTATGTGCTCCGAAAAACATCAGGTATCCCTGAAAATAGGCTCAGACCTTGAATTCGGGAATCTTAATTTTAAGATCTTCTCCACTGCTTCCGTATCAAGCCCATACTTCTCATGAAACACCTTCTCACCTTCACTGCCGGACTCACGCTCTCTCTCTCAGCAGCAGATCGCCCCAATATTCTCTTCATCTTCTCAGACGATCACGCCCCAAATGCCATCTCATGCTATCCTGGCGGGCTCTTTGATGAAATCGCCCCTACCAAAGGCATCGACCGGATCGCTAGAGAGGGCATGCGCTTCGACCGTTCCTACTGCACCAACGCCATCTGCGGACCTTCGCGTGCCTCCATTCTTACTGGAAAACACAGCCACCTGAACGGCTTCATCGATAACAATTCTTCCTATTTCGACGGCCTCCAAACCACTTTTCCCGACCTTCTCCGTGAGGCAGGTTACACCACCGCAATGATCGGAAAGTGGCACCTCCACTCCAATCCCATCGGCTTCGACTACTGGGAAATCCTCCCTGGTCAAGGAGCCTATTACAATCCTGACTTCATTCAGATGGACAACACGCGTAAGCGTTTTCAAGGACACTGCAATGATCTTGTCACTGAAAAAGGCCTCACTTGGCTCAAACAGGCGGCCGACTCAAAGAAGCCTTTCATGGCGATGGTCCAATACAAGGCTCCTCACCGAAACTGGGCCCCCGCCTTTCGCCACATCAACATGTTTGATGATGTCACCATGCCAGAGCCAGAGACCCTGTTCGACAACTACGAAAATCGCTCTTCCGTTCTTAAGGAGCACGCAATGGGAATCCAGGATCACATGTCTTGGGGAAATGACATGAAAATGCAGGGCAAGAACCTCTTTCCCAGCCACTTTACCGGAGGCCCCGGCAACGGCCAATTTAACCGGCTCTCGGACCAAGATAAAAAGACCTTTATCACCGCATACGAGGACGAAAACGAGCAATTCATCAAAGACATGAAGGCCGGCAAACTCGACCAAAAAGCGATCACGAGTTGGAAGTATCAGCGCTACATCAAAGACTACCTTGCCGTCATCCAATCCATGGACGAAGGGATCTCCAAAATTCTCAAGCACCTAGACGATTCCGGCCTCGCTGAAAACACCATTGTCATCTACTCCTCAGATCAAGGATTCTACCTTGGCGAACATGGATGGTACGACAAACGCTGGATGTTCGAAGAGTCGCTCATGATGCCCTTCGTGGTTCGCTGGCCTGGCAAAATTAAACCAGGTTCCGTATCTAACGCCATTATCCAAAACATCGACTACGGCCCCACCTTCCTAGAGCTCGCTAGTGCTAAAATCCCCGAAAGTATGCAGGGAAAATCACTTGTCCCCATTTTTAAAGCCGCCGGTAAAAAGCCCAAGGAATGGCGTGATTCCATCTACTACCGTTACTCTGGCGAGCGCACCCACAACGTAGCCGCTCACGACGGAGTCCGGACTGCAGATCACAAGATCTTCTGGGTTCCTAAGACCAAAGAATACCAACTCTTTGACATGAAGGAGGATCCACAGGAAATGAAGTCGGTCCACAATGATCCTGCCTATACCGCCGTCTTCAAA
>JAQWSX010000197.1 GCA_029242935.1 Akkermansiaceae bacterium | reverse complement strand
CATCGCCACCATGGACCTCTACCAAAAAGCGACAAATGAAGAAGATCCCGAAAAACTAGTAAAAGTCGGAAAGCGATTTGTTGTCATTTTTGTCCTTATTGCTGCTCTCGTTGCTCCGAATTTTGAGAACCCTAAATTGGGCGGAGTCTTCAAAATCATCCAGGAGTTCCAAGGCTTCCTCTCTCCCGGTATTCTATCGGTCTTCCTGTTTGGATTCCTATCACCTAAAACCCCCCGGATTTTCGGCGTCATCGGAATTGCCACAAACATTATTCTCTACGGTATTCTCCTCTTCGCGGCCCCCGAAATGGCCTTCCTAAATCGGATGTCGATCTGCTTTCTTACCGTTGTGACAATCGGAGTGTTTTTGACTTTGGTTAAACCCCTCGCTGAGCCAATAGTTCTGCCCGTCAACGATGCCATCCCTCTTGAAACCTCTAAAGGAGCCCGCATCTGTGGTATCGGAGTGATGATCATGACGGTCATTCTATACTTCATATTCTGGTAAGGCACTCACTTCCTCAAAAAGCCCCGCTACTTGGTGTGCGGGGCTTTTTCTTATCCCTCCCTTATCTGCATCCCCTCGATCCGCTAAAAACCCGGTTATACTCAATGCTTGAATCAAACATAACTGTCTCCGAACTCGCCTTAAGAGCGCAGGAAGAGTTGGCATCCAACTTTGGAGTGGAAAGCACCTTGGTTGCCGTAGCCCCCGGACGGGTCAACTTGATCGGCGAACACATCGACTACTGCGACGGATTCGTTCTCCCCCTCGCCATCGAGCGTTATGTTGGGATCGCTGCTCGACCCAATGACTCCCAAACTGCCCGGATTTCTACCACTGGAGAGGCCACAATTGAAATCGATCTTTTTAAAGCGCAAGAGATTGCCGATCCCAAATGGTCCAACTATCTCCGGGGAGTTATTCGCGGATTTCAGGACCTTAAATATAAGCTTCCCGGATTCGATGCATCCATTGTCTCGTCCGTTCCTCTCGGGGCTGGCCTTTCCTCATCAGCCGCCCTCGAGTGTGCCTTTGCTACTCTTCTCGAAGGCTTGGTCGACACTGTCCTTCCTACAGCCGATAAAGCGCGCCTCGCCCAAAAAGCAGAACACGACTTCGCTGGAGTGCCCTGCGGAATTATGGATCAATTTGCATCAACCTTTGGAGCAAAAGACCAACTCATCCTCATCGATTGCCGCTCTAGCGAACCCGAGATGGTTCCTTTCTCAGACCCTTCCCTTTCCATCATCGTCGCCAATACTAACATTTCTCACGACCTCTCCGACGGAGGCTACAGCACCCGTCGCAAGGAAACGGAAGATGGACTTTCCCTCACAGGGAAAGCAAGTTGGAGGGATGTAACCATGGAAGATGTTTACGCTGCACAGGAGAAAATGGACGACCGTATTTTCAGGCGCTCCCGGCATGTCGTCACTGAAATCGCCCGTACGGTCCAAGCGGTTGAGGCATTCAAATCTTGCGACTTCTCAAACATCGGCTCCCTGATGGAAAGCTCGCATCGCTCACTTCGCGATGACTTTGAAGTTTCCTGCGATGAACTCGATCTCATGGTTGCACTCGCCAAAGAGATCGGCCTTGAAGGTGGCGTCCTCGGCGCCCGAATGACGGGGGGAGGCTTTGGCGGCTCTACCGTCACGCTCTGCCACTCAATCAATGCTGAAGCAATCGCGAGACAAATGCACGACCGCTACCAAGCCCAAACGGGCATCGAGCCTCTCCTTTTCGTCACCCGGCCCGCCGAGGGTGCCCACCTAGTCTAGAACAGGCACACCCGAGTAAAGCTCCACCACTCTTCCCGGGCTTCTCCTTTGACTAAGGTTTTAGTAAAACTTTCAAAAGCCCCTCTTTACCATCCCTCGAACGCTGAAAATAGTCCCCACCTTCGTCGAGCGGAGCCACTGCCGAGATCAAAGGCTTTACCTGAATTTCTCCACTCGAAATTGCCTCCAGGGCCTCCTTGGTTTCACCCGCTGCCGCACACGATCCCAGCAAGGAAATTTCGCGCGTCACCACCCACTGCAAAGCCAGCGGCACCTCTGCCACAACATTTCCGACCAAGCCAACCCGTCCACCTTTACGAACTGATTTCACCGCTTTTTCCAAAGTCGGAGCCGCTCCCACTACTTCCATCGCGATATCAAATTCATCCCCGCAATCCTCATTTGGAGTATAAGCCTCTGTCGCTCCAAGTTCCAAAGCCAGATCCAACCTTTTCCGGTCCATATCAACCGCAACCACCTCGCCCGCCCCTGCCCGCTTCAACGCCTGAATCACCAAAAGGCCAATTAAACCAGATCCAACTACTAGAGCTCGCTCGCCTTTTTTAACATGCACCAAATTCACGGCATGCAGAGCGACCGCCAACGGTTCGGTAAAAGCAGCTTCTTCGAATCCCAAACCTTCCGGCATCCGCTCTAAAATCAGCGATGGCACCACTACCCACTCCGCGAAGGCTCCATCACGTTTAAACTCCTGACACGAAACTCCCATCACTTGGCGCTCATGACACAGATTCGTCTCACCTCGCTCACAATGCTCGCACTTCCCACAATAGACCATTGAGTCAAACGACACTCGGTCGCCTTCACTCCAGCCAGACACCTCGGCTCCCACCTCTTCAATCACCCCGCTCGCTTCGTGCCCCATGATCATCGGCGGGATACGGCGACCACTACTATTGTCCATCCCGTGAACATCACTTCCACAAATTCCGCAGCACGCCACCTTGATGAGGACCTCGCCAGGTTGGGGCACAGGTTTCGGCTTCTCGGAGACGATAAACTCTGACGGGGCAATAAGCTCAAGAACTTTCATACGCCCAGCATGCGGATCACTTCATCGGCAAGCAAATCTTTACGACAGGTTCTTCCCCATTCTCATCTTCATAGATTTCAAAAGGAGGGAACCTCTTGGACTGCCTAAATGTCTTAGCCCGGCCATGCATTCTCCCTGCTGACCAACCATTACTCAAATGACGGTAAGGGCCCCGATGCCGTATTGCGTAGACCTCCATGCCGGGCACATTAATCAACTTCATTCCATCTGGAATCACCCCTGGAGTTTTATCCAACCTCACCCCCATGAAATAGGCCACCTTTTTCCTCACCACATCCCATTCGTAATAGGCACTAAACACCTGTTCTTCCGGATAATAATCTTTCACCTCCTTGTAGCTGGTCTCGATATCTTGCTCGAACCCATTCATAGTCCCTGCGCGCCTGATTCCAACACCCACGAAACTCGGACTCGGCTCACGCCCTAGGAATTCGAGATAAGAAGGCACCGAGCCAATTTCAACCAAGTCCTTCAGCATCATCAATCCTCGATCGTAATCCATGCCGAGATATGCTCGTAGCGATTTTTTCATCCAAAACCGAGAAAACGGAAATGAAGTATCAATGGTCCAAGCCACTTGGGTAGCATCGCCTTTGGCTGCCAACGAGATCCGAATATCAACTTGCGATTTCCATGGCTTCAGAAAACACAGATTATAGGTGATCGACTCGTTTTCCTCCTCTCCGACCAACTCCATTCGCCCTGATCCGCAAATTTCTCCCTCCCAAGAATAGTAATCGCTCTGAACATCCAACTTACAATCAGGATCCGTTATCAACCACGGCGACCAGCTCGGACACGCGTGCACATCACGCAATATCTCAAAAACTTTCTCAATCGGACTCACTATCTCCTGAGTTTTTGAAACGGACATTTTTGGCATGACCGTTCCTAACATGAAAATTGTCTACAGGAACACTTTCAGTTGCATTTTCCAAAATCAGGGTTCTCGTCCTCATCATGAAAAAATTGCTCGCTTTCCTTCTTTTAACCTCCACCCCGAACAGCATCGCTCAAAACACCGCCACCGAAAAACCCTCCTACCAGTCCGAAGCACCGCTGCCAAAAGGATGGCCCGCTCCAGGGCCCTACGATCAAGTCTCCGAAAAAACATATCCCAAATATCGGGCTGCTGTGACCACGGGGGGTGGTGGAATGTCTTTCTGGACCCTCTTCAGTCATATTAAGAAAAAAGAGATCCCCATGACCGCCCCAGTCGAAATGAAGATGGAGAACAAGGGCGAAAAAATGGAAAAGGTCGATATGGCTTTCCTTTACCAGAGCCCCGATGTTGGCACCACTGGTCCCGATGGCAGTAAAGTTGAAGTCAAGGACGTCGAGACCTCAAAAGTGCTAAGCTACACATGGATGGGAGCTGACTCGAAAGCGAAAGTCAACGAGGCCAAAGAGGCCCTAGATTCCGAACTCGAAAAGCGAGGCCTTGAGGCTCAAGCCTTCCGCATGCTCGGCTACAATGGCCCCGGCACTCCTCGCCGTAAGCATACCTACGAACTCCAGGTCATTCTGACCTCTAAGTAATAGCCATCTTACGATTTAAGGAACGCCCAAAGGTCACTCATCGATTGTAAATCGATCACTGCTTCGAGCCCCTCCGGCATAAGGGACTGCCCGGAGCTTGTGATCGATTTTATGTTTTTACGGAGGATTTCGCTCTCAACTCCGCCAGCTCTCGCCAACGTCAGCCCTGAGGCTGATTCGCGCACGATTCGCCCTGTCACTATTTGACCATTTTTTAAGGTTACAAAATACTGCTCAAAATTAGCTAAGACTTCCCGATTTGGATCGAGGATTTGAATGAGAGCCGATTCGTAGTCCCGGTTTTTAACCGTCGCGACATCCGGTCCTACCTCATAGCCTTCCTCACCATGCCGATGACAAGCTACACAATTCTTGCGAAAGACCTCCAAGCCCTTATTTGCATCACCCGTAAGCTTAAGGGCCGCTTTGTATTTTTGGACGACTTTGTCGCGGGGAGTCTCCTTGGCTGAGAACAATTTCTTTGCCAGCTTCTGTATCGTCGGATTGGCATGTTTCAAGAGCCGCATTTGTTGGGCTTGTGAGATTTGATGGGTAAAGATTTTCTTTTTCTCAATCGACACAAGAAGATCCTCAATCCAGGCATCGCGCCTCAGGAGAACTTCAGTGGCCTCGGACCGAACCAAAGGAGAGAGCTCTGGCAGCCGGTCAATCAATTTGCCAGCCGAAGCCCTCTTTCCAAATCCAGCGATTTCAGCGAGGGCCGCCTGCTGAACTTCTACGGTCCGTGAAGGAACCAGAAGTTCGTGAAGATCGCTGACGAATTGGTCGTCCGATTGCCCCAGAATTTTCACTGCCTCAACTTGCTTTTCCGATGGAACACCATCTTTTTTCAAAACCATCCGCGCTTTTTCCACTAACCCCGCCATTACCTCAGCTGCTTTCGGATAATCACTCAAGGTGGCATCCGAACTCTTCAAGCCCTCCCCTAACTTCGACATCACTGCAGCAACCGGAAAATTAGACGGAGTTTGTTTCAAAATTCCCAACAAAGCCACCACCTCACTTTTTTCATGACGAGCCCCAATCACAAACGCAAGCGGCTCAAAAAAAGGGCTCCAATCAGTCTGCTTTTCAAGATTTCCAAAAACGTCCAAGGCCATCTCAGGCCGCGCGCTCAGCACCGCAAACCGCATCCATGGATCCGCGGCATCACGAACCGACATCTTCGCAAGCGCCGATGCAACCTCTTCACCATTCAAATCTCCCAGCGCGAGAGCAGACTGAAATCTCACCCGAACATTTTTATCAACTGCTAGCTCAAACAACCTACCTCGCAAGCCTGTAAACTCTGCCCGATAGAGCTTAAGACCATGCTCCCGCAACCCAGCCGAAGCATCCGCAAGAGCAACCTTCAGATCACTCTCTTCAAGCCCGCCCAAACCAGCAATGGCATAGAGAGCATGAAGTCTTGTTACATCCCAGTCGCTTTCACGAAGCAAGGCACGCAATCCCGGCAGAGCATCCGTCCCACCTCTTTCAACGATCAACCGCCCTGCCGTATCACGCCACCATCCATTTGGGTTTTCCAAAGTCCTTATCAACTCAGGTAACGTGACCTCACCCAAGCGGGGAAGAGGAGGAGGCTCAAATCCTTTTGGAGCCAATCGATAAATCCGACCAAATTCCCGCCCCGAACGAAAATCAACCATCTCAAAAATCTCCTTCACCATCGAATCTGGGGTCTCAATTATTTCGCGATACATATCCACTACATGCAGCGTCCCATCAGGCGCATTTACCAAATTTGCAGGCCTAAACCAATTGTCCTTCGATCGTAAAAACTCGCTTTTAAGCTCTGTCCGCTCGCTCGTAAAAGTCATCCCCGGTGGAGCCAAACTTCGCCGATGAATGAGATTTCCCTGAACGTCACCAACAAACAAGTTCCCCCGAAACTCTTTCGGATAAACCGCTCCCCGGTAGATCTGTAATCCTGAGCATCCACTAAAAACGTCGTGAGATACTGAAGGGGCTGGATAGCTCCGTTTCTCCGCAAGCCGAAGCTTCGTTCGGGCCAATCGCCAATCCTCAATTCGACTCGCACGATAAATCGTAGGATCTTTCCACAAATCGACCTTGGCCGAAGGAACCGGGAGAAAAGGATTCCTCT
>JAQWSX010000203.1 GCA_029242935.1 Akkermansiaceae bacterium | reverse complement strand
TTTAAGACAGACTTCCCAAAGAGATGAGATTCTCGAAATTATCTTCGCTTCCGACGAACACTTCACCCCGGATGAACTTTTTGACCGGCTTCGCAATGCCGGCTCCAGAGCCTCCCGCGCCACCGTCTACCGCACACTGGGACTTCTCGTGGAAGCTGACCTCATTCACGAAATCGAACTTGGTGATGGCCAAACTACCTACGATCCAAATTTTGTCGACCACCCCAATCACAACCACCTTATCTGTGTTGATTGCGGCAAAGTTGTAGAATTCGAGGATACCCACCTTGATCTCCAAAACGATTGCCTGACCCGACGATTGGGTTTCCGGCCTGTTCGCCAAAGCCTCCGGATCGAAGCTGCCTGCGAACGTATGCGGAACGAGGGGAACTGTCCGGACCTCATCCAGGCCCGCGTCAAAGGAAAACGCCTCCCAAACCGAAAGAAATGAAGCTAATCTTATGCCTTTTTTTAGGCCTTAGCCTAGCTTCTCATAGTCAACTCCGAATCGAATCCAAGGGTTTCAACATGAATGAAAGTGATCTTCGTAGTATTTTCAAATCTACTCTCACTGCATTTCCCAAAGCTGAAAATTTTAAGGATCCCTCACTCTTTGTATCCAAACACCAGCGAGGGCCCATCACTCTATTTCAGCGGACTCCACGCGGAGAAGTTGCCATTCAGCTAAACTCGGGAAACTACTATTACTCGCAGTGTATCTATCAATTTTCCCATGAACTCGCACACGTCCGGGCTGACTTCCAACCGATTGACCACGAAAACAAGTGGCTTGAAGAAACTCTTTGCGAAACCGCGTCGCTCTTTGTTCTTCGCAAGCTTAGCAAAGAATGGGAGCAGAGCGCACCCAATGACGCATTAAAAAATTACCGAAAACATCTCGCCAGTTACTCCGCGACAGTGATGAAATCACGCGAAATCCTGACAACAAAAACCTCCCAGAACTTCTATCAAAAACACAAGGAGACTCTTAGAAAGTCAGCAACCGAGCGAGAACTCAACGGAGCCTTCGCCAACCTCCTTCTTCCTCTCTTTGAAAAAGAACCAACACATTGGAAGATACTTCCTAAATTCCCCCGGATCAAAGGATCCACCCTTGCCGAACATTTTGCAGCCTGGCGTAAAGCCACCTCAGAAAATCACCATGATTTTCTAAATCGTCTCGAAACTCTCTTTCTGAAAAAATAGAGCCCGCGCAACCTTTTCCAGTTTTAATTCTTTGTGACATCTGGAAACCTATCGCCATGAAAGTTGGTCCCATTGAAAACATCTCCGGTATCCCGCTCGGAATCCTCGGAACCCATCTTGGCTTTCTAGAAGCCTTGGTCCCCGACGATAACGGCATGCTCCCCCGCAATACTGATGGTGAATTTGTAATCGCTGCCGGAGCCCGTGAACTCATCGAACAATCCCCAGTCAAAATTGATCTAATACAAATTTCATCTTTTGGCACAACCAATCCCGATGAAAAAGACGAACTGATCGCAGCTGTTCGTGACCTCGGCCTAGAGCCCCAACTCGTAATGATGGTCGGGGGAGTAAATCCAATGAATCCCGACGACGAGGAAGAAGCTCTCGCACAACTTATGGTCAATCTGGGAGCGGCACTTCGTAATAATATCGTGCAGGTCAATTCGACTTCGGTGGAAACCTGGATGGAAGGCAATCCTCCCTCCAGTGAAGAAGAATTCGAGGCTAGAGTCGCCCAAAACATCAAACTTCACCTCCGTGCTTACGAAGAAGCTGGACTAGCCGGTTCTTGCATCGGCAACTGGAACATCGAATTCCTACGCCCCGGTGAATTCCAAAATTTCACTTCCCTTGCCAAGCTCCGGCCTATTTTAACCGGCCTAAATGAAAAAATTGGCAGCCCATTTTTCAAGGCGCTTATTGACGCAGCCCACTGTGGTGACTCCGGCCTAAGTATCTCCGAAAATGAGGTCATAGTGACCTCAATGGGTGAAGCAGATGAGATTGGACCTTTCCACTGTTCGGTTCCAACCACCCGTGGATGTCTTTCCTCGGATGATGGATGGGTCGGCGCCCTACTCACTGCGAATGCCAAGACCGGAAAACTACCCAGTGCCTTTGTTGAACTTTTTCGACACGACGATCCCGTTCTGGAACCACTGCGCAAACTTGACCCGGGCCACGGAATCGACACCACGCTCGGACGCAGCTATAACGAAGTCATGGTCGATGGACTCATCGATACCGTCCGCCGACTTAACAATCTCAAGAACCGGGGAATTCTTTAGAGAGAAATTCTTACTTCTTGCGAACACCTGGTCCATGATCAGGATTCGTGCGGCCACCAAAATATTTATCACGGATCCATTGAGGCTGCCAAATGTCCAGCCGACGTTTTGAATTGTCGTAGACAAGCTCTTTGGGCTCCGGGTTTTCGATTTTTAGCGGAGACTTATCACCATATCTTTCTCTTGCCGCAGTAAGTATTGGATCCAAAATAGCAGCTGAGCTGATAGCGTCCTTACCTTCAAGTGGCCGCATTTCATCTGGATCCTTCTCTAAATCGAAAATCTCCCGATGATTAATCTGTGGAAAAATGTTTAGCTTCCACTTGCCCCAGCGAATCGATCGCTGATGATTTTGAAAGGGTAAAAATACATAATCATGCACCGGCCTCCCGCCATTCATCAAGGACTGCAAGTTCGCAGAGTCAACCTGCCTAGGTGGCTCAATCCCGGCAAGACCAAGGACGGTCCCATAGAGGTCATGGACATATGAAAAATTCTCAGTTGACTGACCAGCTGGCACTTCAGGCCCCCAGATAATCAAAGGGCACTTCATACTATGCTCATAAATACTTTGTTTTCCAAGCAGCCCGTGGCTTCCCATAGCAAGGCCATGATCAGCAGTATAAATCACGTAAGTATTATCAGCATGAGGACTACTCTCCAGAGCTTTCATGATCCTCCCCACTTGCTCGTCAAGATGAGTGACTAAACCATAATACTCACAAATCTGGTCGCTAACAACCTCCTTGGTTCGGGGCCATGGTGCCAGACTTTCATCACGCCCCGAAGACACAACAGGCCCGATCTTAAAAGGATGTTGTGGAAGGAAATTTTTAGGAAGCGGTGGACGATTTTGATAATATATTTCACGGTATTCCTCTGGGGGGTTTCTTGGGTCGTGCGGAGCCATGAATGCCACATAGAGAAAGAAATTTTCTTCGGTATTTGCTTCTTCAATAAACTTTACGGCATCGTTAGCGAAGACCTCACTTGAGAAGCCCCCTGCAGGGTTCTTCCCCGAGAGTTTTCCCCCAGCAAAATTTTGCACTTCAAAATCAGCATGATTCGCCATCCCTCCCAAATACACCGATGACCCCTCAGAAAAAGCACGCTTCAGCGTAGCTTCTCCATTATGCCATTTTCCGATAATGTGGGAGCGGTAGCCTCCTTGCTGGGTTAGATATGATGGCAGAATCTTGGCATCTCCCCAATTGGAGCCCGGATTCTTCTTGGGCAAATTCAACCACTGCCTTCCAGTCATCAGCATGGCCCGACTTGCCACGCAAACCGCTCCGCTGAAAGAACCAGCACAGTAGTTATTGCGAAAGCTAAAACCGCGCTCAACCAACTGATCAAGATTTGGAGTCCTGATGTGCTGATTACCATGCGCCGCGATCGTGTTCGCCTTCTGATCGTCTGCAAAAAGAAAGATAAAATTAGGCCGCTTCTTCCTGAGCTTGTGGTGAAGCTGGGCCACCTTTCCCATGTAATGGTCCATTCGGAATTCAACCGCCGATTTCTTGATGTGCCCTCTCGATTTTTCGATTTCACCTAACGCTTCATGATAAAGTCCGAGGTAGAGGTGAGCATAACAGAGTTGGTTCCGCAATAAGAGGCCTTCCGCATTTTTTGAAGCCGCATCCAGAATATCCTGCGCAGTTCCCTTTCCCGCAAAAAGATCATGAACCTCCTTCATCGGCACTCGTGAGTCATCAGCGATGGGAATTAATGCTTTCCGGGCTTTTTTAACCGACCCTCCTTCGGCACGCACCACGCACAAAAAATGCCATGCCGCATTTTCAACATCATTTCGGTTCACCTTCTGATGCAGCTCAAACTGCTTCACCCCTTTCTCGAACTCACCCGCATAGTAATATGCCAGCCCACGCTGCCAATGATAGGGTTCACGAAAAGGTTGCGCGCCAATCTCCAAATCCCAGCTCCGAATCGATTCGTCAATCCGGCCCGCGAAAAAGTGCTCCTCTCCGCGCGCATATAAATCACGCCCATTCGGATCATTCACCTGACCAGACATCGATAAAACAGTCGCCAGAACCAACAGAAGCCATAATCTCATTCCTTTAATTAGCACAATGAAGGAAAAGTCCACAGTTCTTCTTGTCGCCCAGTATCCAATATGTTTTTTCCTGAAATGTTAAAATGAAAATCAGGATGTACACAAAAATTATCGCGGGACTTACCAGTCTCTTGACTACGGTAACCCACGCAGCTGAGATTACCTGGCAACTTCCGGCGGCAGTCACACAAGCAGCTGACATCCTAAATCCAATTGGCAGCACGGTTCATATTGCCGCCGACTTTAACAATGCCACCGGTTTTGCGTCCGGCGATGACAACACCATCAATGGAATTCCTTTCGTCCTCACACCAAGTGCCGGAAGCGGGAATTTGATCACAAATATGGCCAACGGCCCTTCTTATGGAACCACTTATTTCCCAGGAGCCACTGACGATGGCGATCTTGACGGACTCCTCGACTCCCATTCTTACACCGCCGCAAACCCGGCAGAAGTAGCACTGACATTCACCAACCTCATCCCGGGAAGGGTCTACCAGGTTCAGCTCATTGGGGTTGCTGACGCGCGAACTTGCTGCGCGGGACGAACCTATGAACCGGATGACGGCCAGGGCAATTATACCACTGGCGTTGAAATGAATCGCGGTGGCTTCCTAAGCGTCATTGGCGAATTCATCGCCAATACCCCTGAGCAAAATATCATATGGCGCTCCCTCGGCGGCATTAATGGAAGCAACAGCGACGCCGGATTTTCGGGCCTCGTTGTCCTCGAACTCGCTACTGCTGATGACGCTGACGGTGACGGGCTCTTTGATGCCTGGGAAACAGCCAATGACCTGGATCCGAATGATGATGACTCTGACGGAGACACGATTCTCGATGGAGATGAAGACGAAGACATGGATAATCTCTCCAATCTCGGAGAACAAGAGCAAGGCACTGACATCACCCAGGATGACACCGACGATGATGGCTATCTTGATGGAGTCGAAACCAACACCGGAACATGGACCGACTCCAACGACACCGGTTCCAGCCCAATCAAGGATGACTCCGATGGCGATGGATTGAAAGATGGCGTTGAGAATCCCGACCTCGATTTTTTCGACGCCACACAAACAGGATCCGATCCCAACCTTGTTGACACGGACTCCGACAACCTTCCGGATGACGTCGAAGTCACTCTGGAGCTGAACCCCAACAATAAAGATACCGACGGCAACGGAACCAACGATGACGGGGAAGACAGCGACGACGACGGCTCAAGCAATGGCGAGGAACTCGCTCGCAACACCGATCCCTCCGACGACGATACCGATGACGATGGTTTGAAGGATGGTGCTGAAACCAATACCGGCACCTGGGTCAGCGCAAGTGACACCGGAACAGATCCTCTCAATGAAGACTCCGACAGAGACACGATTCTCGATGGCGTTGAAAACCATGACCTTCCATACAATCCCGGCGATCCAACAGGACAGCCCGGAACAGATCCCAACCTCGCCGACTCCGACGGAGATCTCCGTTCGGATGACTACGAGCTCGCAGAAGGATCAGACCCGACGGATCCAAATAGCTTCACCGCCCAACCGGAAATCACCTTCCTCCCCGGCCTACTCGGGGGTGACCTGACCGACCCCGAGGACGATGGAATCGACACGGAAAACTCGGCAGGTGAGAACTTCAACTGGGTGAGCATCTCCTCCAGCGAGAAATCCTTCTTTAGCGACGCCACCGCCGGTGGTGTAAACGAAGGCTCCTTCGACATCTTCGATAACAAAGTCGGCGGAGGCGAGGCCAAGTGGTGCTGCGGAGGCGCACCCCAGGATATCACGGTCGAATTTGAAGAAGCGGTCTCTCTGACTCACTTCACCATCACATCCGGAAACGACACTCCGGGACGAGATCCTGTCGACTGGCAAATCCAGGGATCGGACGATGGCTTTACGTTCAGCCCGATCTTCACTCACACCGGATCTTCCATCTGGACCGAGCGAAATCAGACGGCCCTGGTGACCCTGAGCTCACCATCGGATCCTTATAAATTCATCCGTTATTCGGTGACTGCGACAGGAATCAATGTCCATCAGCTCAACGAGATCGAATACTTCGGAGAAGTTGGAGGTCAATCTCTCACCATCACCGACATTGTTTACAACCAAGATACGGACGCCGTCACACTGACTTGGGCTTCCAAGCCCGGCAGGACTTACACTGTATTTGCCAACGACGACCTCATGGTCTTCGACACAGATATCAATGACTCGGTTCAATCAGGCGGTGACACCACCACACTGACATTCCCGAATCCCAGCCCTGAAGCGCCCAAGCAGTTTTTTCAGGTTATGGAGAACTAAATTTCCATTCCAGTTTAAATAGACTACATTAACAGCTCTCTCTTAACGGAGGGCGCTGATTTTTTGTCCAACGCATTCCGATCAATGATTCCTTTCGTAAAAACACTGCTCCTACCGCTTGCCCTCGCAATCCCCCCTGCTCTTCAAGGCGCCGAGATCACCTGGCAGGCCCCTTTCAATATCACTTCAGTCGACAGCATTGATACCAATGGCACTCTGGTAGACGCCATCAATGCGACCCGCGGCGGAGGCAGCCCGACCGTAAATTTTGGCGGTGAAAACATCACCTTCACAGCAAACGCCATCGGGCCTTCCAACACCGGCAACGGAACTTATTTCACGGGAGGTGGAGGCAACACGGGAAATGCCAACTTAAACACGGTCTTAAACAGCCATAGCTACGGTGGAGGAGGTTGGGCGATCCAATTGACCGGATTGAGCCCAGGGGCTGACTATCAAATCCAACTCATCGGAGCGGGTGACACCCGTGGGTGCTGTTCTGCGCGGAACCAAAGAGGGGGTGACGGCGAATCACCAGAAAATCTCAGCGGAGATTTCTCACGCAGCGGAGTCGGATCGGTAATTGGAACTTTCACCGCCAGCGGGACCACCCAACCCATCAATCTTCTTCCCGGCCTCAACAATGGAGTGGACCCCGGTCTAAGCGCCTACATTCTGAGATCTGTTGCGCCTCCCACCCCTCAGCCACCAACCGATATCGCTATCAGCAATACAGATCTTGCACCCAACTCAGCCTCAAGCACTTTAGTCGGCGCGCTAACTACGAGCGATCCTAATGGGGATAATGCCCACACTTACTCGCTCGTCTCGGGTCCAGGCGGCACCAACAATAATCTTTTCACCATCGCCAATGGTGATGAACTCCGCGCCGTGTCGCTCTTGGGCGGATTTGGAACCAGTTATTCCGTGCGAATTCGCACCACCGATAGTGATGGTCTCAGACGCGAGGAATCCTTCACTCTCACCGTCGAATCAGCAATCGCTCCCACAGCCATCACCTTCCCGGCGAACACCGTTCTTCAAGGAACACCATCAGGCACTCATATCGCCAACTTTACCACTGAAGATCCGAACAGGGCCGACAGCCACACCTACCAGCTTGTGGCCGGAGCGGGTGACACCAACAACTCGCTTTTCTCCATCGATGGAGACACCCTGTCAACGGTAACAGACCTGCCCGGCCTCGGATCAAGCCTTTCGTTCAGGGTCCGCAGCACCGACCTCTCGGGCTTGAGTATCGAATCCACTTTTCCTCTCACCATCGTCAGCTCTTCCGTTCGCATCAATGAATTTTTGGCAAACAGTAGTTCGACCAGTCTTTCCGACGAAGATGGCGATACTCCCGACTGGATTGAGCTTCACAATCCCGATGGAGGATCAATTAGCCTTGCCGGAATGTATCTCACCGACGATCCCACCAATCTCACCAAATGGCTCGTGCCCAACATTAGCCTCGGCGGAAATGATTATCTCATCATCTTTGCTTCCTCAAAAGATCGCCGCCCCACCAACGGAGACAATCTTCACACCAACTTCAGTCTCAACGCCGGCGGAGAATATGTCGCTCTGGTTGCGGCAGATGCTTCTACCATCCTCTCTGAATTTGGCTCTTCAACCGAAGACTACCCGTCCCAAGACGCGGGAATCACTTATGGTTTTTTCGGTGAACCTCTCCAAATCGGCTACCTTCTCGATCCAACTCCAGATGGCAAAAACGACTCGGCCAGTGGTGTCGCAGGCTTCGTCAAGGATACCGACTACAGCATTAGTCGTGGATTTTACGACAAACCTTTCCCACTCATCATTTCCTCCGCCACTCCCGGAGCGATCATCCGCTATACCACCGATGGCAGCTGGCCTAGCGAAACGAATGGAGTCATCTATTCGACTCCCATCATGGTGGACCGAACCATG
>JAQWSX010000199.1 GCA_029242935.1 Akkermansiaceae bacterium | reverse complement strand
GATGATGACGGGGTATTTTGAGGAGCATGGGATTATCCGCATGGACCCTGAGGCGCGAAGCTCGGCGTATCTCCGTATCGAAGGTGATCGTTTGGAGCAGATCCTGGTCGATGAAGAGGGGCTCAACGACTGGAGTGTTGTTCTTGACTTGGACCGGGCGCAATCGGACGTGGAAAAACGAGTTGTGCTCTACTTGAGAGAGTTGGGAGCGTTTTAACGATCACGATTGTAGTCTTTGAGAATAGATCGTGGATTTTCAACATACCAAGCGTATCCGTTACGGCGTTCGGCTTCGATTTCTTTGATTGAAGATTTGATGATTCCGTCGCGACCGGAAAAGATAGGTTTGCCGGTTTGAAGGTCGGAGAAGCGCGGCCAAAGAGGTGGCGCATTTTTGTCTTCAACGATGGTTTTATCTCCGTCTTTTTTGACGACCCTGATGCCATTAATCTGCTTCTCTCGAAACCAAGTGATTGCTCCACTGATTGATCTGAGAACCTTGGCAGAGGGCTTTTTAATCTCCATGAGATATCTCACGATACCTGCGCTTTCGGCACCGCTGAAGGAAGGATGCTCATAAGAGCGGGCTTGAGCAGGCAAAAGGGTCTTAGCATCATGCTGGGCGCACCAAACGGTGGGTTTTCCATTAATGCGGATCTGGGTTTTGAGGATACAATCAAGGCCAAGGTTGAGCGCTTTTATGATCGAAGATTTTTCCTCCTTCCTTAGGAAAGTGATGGAATCTTTTTCTAGATCTCGAAGGAAGGACATGACTCCGATCATGGCATCATCGTTGTAAGTGATGTGAAGGCCGTAACCGGAACTATGGGGTCGCTGGGGCCAACCGCCGTTGTTGTATTGGCTCGTAAGGAGGAAGGTTATACCGCGGTGAAGGGAGGCTTCAATCCCAGGGTTTGCCTGGGCCTGCCAGACACGAGTCAGAAATTCAAGTGGGGTGTAAGTTGCCCCGTTATCGATGGTGGTGTCCTTAAGATCACTGCGTTGCTGGGTGAGTTCTTTAAGATCAGCCTCATCAATTTTTCTCGAAAAATCCTGATTCTTGGGCCATCCGCCATTGTTGCGTTGATAGAGCATGACTTTCTCGGCAAGTTCCCGTGCTTCAGCCGAGGAATACCAATTTAACTTTTGCTTAAGCGCACTTTTCCAAGAGACTTTCGCGTCGAGGAGACAAAGAGTGGAGAGGAGGAGAGCAATAACCTTCATTGAGAGGAATACGATGTGGAGTGAATCTTGGGTTTGCCACAAAGAACAGGCCCTATTTTCTGGGACCTTTGGGGCAGGCACAACTTCCGTTGCTGCAGGATTTTTTCTTCCGCTTTACGAAGAAGAGGATGACGGTGAGGGCAACGATGCCTAGGGCTGCCGGAGTTTGCCAATCCATGGTGTCAGGAGTATCCTAGAAGCTTGCCAATTTGATAAACCAACAGGGCGGCGAGGTAGGCGAAGATTGTCATGCCAGCGAGTTGCCCAAGAGCCCATTTCCAGGAGCCGGTTTCACGTCGGACAATTACGGTAGTGGGGAGGCATTGCAGGGCGTAGATAAAGAAGACTATGACAGAGAGTCCGACAAGAGGAGTATAGAGAGCGGTTCCATCGGAGTGGGTTGAGGCCGATAGCTTGTCACGCATTTCTTCCCCGTCTTCCTCATCGGTAGCGTATGAAATGGCGATGGAGGAACGAAAAACTTCGCGCGCGGCGAAGGAGGCAATCATGGCGGTTCCCATGCGGGTGTCCCAACCCAGTGGAGCGACAACCGGTTCTATGATTTCACCGATTTGGCCGTTAAAGGATTCGGCTTGCTGAACGATGGGGTCATCAGAGTCGCTCTTGGGATAGGTCTCGAGAAACCAAAGGATGATACTGAGTCCGAGGATAACGGTTCCGGCTTTTTTGATGAAGGCGAAGGCTCGCTCACCGACCTGTCGCAGGACGTGTTTCCACTGTGGTTTTTGGTAGGGAGGGAGCTCGAGGAGAAATTGCGAGGCTTCGGTTTTACCAAGTCGTGGCTTGAGAATTTTGGCTGCAAGAAGAGCAGTGACTGTGCCCACCGCATAGATGCCGAAGAGGGCGAGACCTTGCTGAAGGGCTCCTACGAATATCAAAGGAATAATCAGGGTGTAAACCGGAAGGCGTGCTGTGCATGAGGTCCACGGAAGAATGAGAATAGTAGCGAGGCGTTCTTTGGTATTGGGAATGGTGCGGGTGGCCATGATGCCGGGAATGGCGCAGGCGTAGCCGGAAAGAAGGGGAAGGAAGGATTTTCCGCTGAGGCCGACTTTGTTCATGATCCCATCCATCAAGTATGCTGCGCGAGCCATGTAGCCGGTGCTTTCAAGAAGGCTGATAAAGAAAAAGAGGAGAGTGATCTGTGGAAGAAAGACGAGGACTCCCCCGACTCCGGCTATGATGCCATCAACGATGAGACTTTGAAAATCCCCCTCGCCAATAAAATCCCCCATCGACCCCTGTAGTGTTTCCTGACCCTCTTCAATCCAACTCATGGGCATCTCTGCAAACTTGAAGATCGACCAAAAGACAGTGATCATCAGGGCTGTAAAAATGCACCAACCTTTGACAGGGTGGAGTGCATGGGCGTCGATGGCATCGGTGAGCGCGAGTGATTCTTGATCGGGGCGTTGGAGGCCGACTTCAACCGCGCGGTGGATGAATTCAAAGCGGGTCTTTTGAATGAACTCCTTGGCCTCCGAACCTTCGTTCACCACCGCCATCAAGCCGGAGGCAGCTGGATTGTTTTCTCCGTTGGTTTCGGCGAGCTTTGTTGATTTTTTAATGGCTTCTTCCAGCTCGGCGGGACCTTTCCAAATCCTACCCGGAGGAGAGGGGAAAGGATGGCGCAGAGCTTGTTTGAGCTGTGTGATCCCTCGCTCGGTCATCGCGGAAATTGCAACGAACGGAACGCCAAAGCTTTCACTAAGAGCGGTGGGGTTAAGGCGGAGACCTTGGTCTTCGGCGCTGTCGGTTTTGTTCAGAGCGACGACGACGGGATAGCCGAGATCGATAACTTGGATGAGCAGGTAGAGGTGACGTTCGAGATGGGTGGCATCGAGAACACAGAGGACGAGGTTGGGAGTTTCCTCACCTTCCTGATCGCCAATGAGCACATTGCGGGTAATTTCTTCGTCTGGTGAATTTGGATCTAGGGAGTAGGCACCGGGAAGGTCGATGAGTTCGAACTTATTCCCGTGTGGCGTGAAGAAGGTTCCGGATTTTCGGGAGACGGTGGCACCGGTATAGTTACCGACTTTTTGGTTTTGCCCGGTGAGGGCGTTGAAGAGGGTGGTTTTTCCGGCGTTGGGATTTCCGACCAACGCAATTCTCGCCTCGATGGATGAGTTGCTCATCAGATGGGTGATCTAAGCGGGAACAACTTGGATTTGGTCGGCCAGATCCTTGCTGAGGGCAAGGCGGGTTCCGCAAACCGTGCAGAGCATGTTGCGACCATTGGTCAGCTTTTTAACGCGCATTTGCTCACAGAAACCAATGTCGCGAAGCTGGCTGCAAGCCGGACCCTCGACCTGGCGAATCTGGAAATCACACCCGATTGCGGCCTGACTGAGGGTCAGAGCGGAATCAAGTTCAAGATCTGTCGCTAAAGTAGCCATTTGCTAGAGACAACAAATCTTGTTGAGACTGTTTCGCAATAACAAAAGTCGATTTTCTGGGATTTCTTTCAATTCACCTCGTGACATCGAGAAACTTTTCCGGTGAGTTTTGCTCTAAATGCTTGGAATTACTTGGTGTTCCCGCCTTCTGGGCCGACGTCTTTTTTACTTAGGGCGGCACCTTCGAGGACCTTGCTGGAATTGGGGGTGGTAACCGAATATTGAAAACCGGAGCCCGAACCGGCGGCTCCAAAGCGACCTTTTTTATCAAGGGCGATGAAGTTCAGGTGGAGATCTTCGGCTGATTTTGGATCGATGGCGGCGATACGTTGAATCGTTTTAACACAGGCTTCTTCGGGGTGGAGTCCCTGTCGCATATACTCCACAACCATGAAGGACGCGCAGTAACGCATAACGTTTTCTCCCAATCCAGTGGCCCCGGCGGCCCCGACCTCGTTGTCGACGTAGAGCCCACTTCCTATGATAGGGGAATCGCCAACGCGGCCTGGGAGTTTGCCGCCCCATCCACTGGTAGAGCAACCACCGGCGATGTGACCTTTACGGTCGAGGACGAGTAAGGCGACGGTGTCATGGTTGTCTTTGGGACGTTTGTTGGGAATGGGTTCACTTTGTTTTTGATGCCAGTCTTGATGGAGTTTTTGAGAATCGATCTTGATCGATTCCAGTCCTTCCCTGATCGCAAATTTCCGAGCTCCGTCGCCAACGAGCATGACGTGAGGAGTTTTCTCCATGACCCGTCGGGCGGCAGTGATGGGATGAAGAATTCCTTCGATGGCGGCTACGCTCCCGGCGTTATGATCTGGGCCGTTCATGATGCAGGCATCTTGTTGGACCACTCCGGCAGCATTAGGGAGACCGGTGATTCCAACCGAGCGATTTTTCTCATCCGATTCCACCACGCGAATCCCTTGTTCAACTGCATCCAAAAGAGTGCCCTTGTTTTTTAGTGTGTCGAGAGCTTTATCGTTACCTGCTTTCCCAAAGGGCCAGGTTGAGACGATGAGCGGTTCGCCGGGTGCGGCTTCAGCTCGAACTGATTGGATACTGGTTCCCATAATAAGACTTGAAGTGAGGAATTGGCGTCGGGTGGAGGGCATGGGGAAGTGGAGGGCTAGGATTTGAGGTGAGCGTCGAGAGTTTCTTTTACCAACAGAAGGGCTTGGTCGACTTCATCGGCGCTGACATTGAGAGGAGGCAGAAGTCTGACGATTTCGGGGCCAGCCGGCGGCACTAGAAGGCCTTTCTCAATGAGGGCTGCGCAGAGGTGAATGGATGGTATGCTGCCTTCAGGAACATCGAGAGCATCGAAGTTTAATGCGATTCCGAGGAGGAGACCGTATCCGCGAACTTCGGTGATAGCGGGATGATTCCAGCTCTCAATGGTCTTTCGAACTTGGGCTTCTCGTGTCTTTACGTTCTCGGTAAGATTCTCCGCGATAATAGTTTCGATGACCGCTTTGGAGGCGGCGCAGGCAAGGGCGTTTCCTCCATAGGTTGAGCCATGACTGCCGGGGCCGAGGAGGTGGGCGTGCTTTTCGGCAACATAAAATGAGCCGATTGGGAAGCCGCCGCCCATGCCTTTGGCCCACGAGATGCCATCGGGGATGAGGCCGGGAGCGATCGTGTCGTAACCGTTAAGATCGCCAGTTCGACCGAATCCGCATTGTACTTCATCGAGGAGAAGGAGGAGGTCTTTTTCCTGAACGAGAGCAGCAAGGCCTTCGAGAAATTCCTTAGTCATCGGGTTCACGCCCCCTTCGCCCTGGATGGGCTCGAGGAGGAAGGCGATGGTCTTGTCGGTGAGCGCGGCTTGGACAGCATCAAGGTCGTTGGGCTCGACGTAAGTGAAGCCGGTTGGAAGGGGGTCGAAGCCTTCGTGGATTTTGGCTTGGGCGGTCGCGGTCATGGCTCCAATAGTCCGACCGTGGAAGGACTTGTTGAAGGTAATGACATCGTATCGCCCGGTGGCTTGCCCGAATCTCCGTGCGAATTTGATGAGCCCATCAACCGCTTCCGCTCCGGAGTTGGAGAAGAAGATCTTGCCCGGATGTCCGACGACCTTTTCCACAATGAGTTCAGCGAGGTCCGCCTGTTGCTCGATGTAGTAGAGATTGGAACAATGCATCAGAGTTGCCGATTGTTCCGCGATGGCTTGTGTCAAGGCGGGGTGGCAATGCCCCAGCGAGCAAACCGCGATACCTGAGCAGAAGTCGAGATATTCACGACC
>JAQWSX010000191.1 GCA_029242935.1 Akkermansiaceae bacterium | reverse complement strand
GGTCTTTCAGAGCTTGAAATTCCGAAGGACTCAGTAAAGCAGCCCAATCTGATGGCTTGCCAATTCCGTTGGTAATCTTGCTTTCAGCAAAGACACGTCGAAGCCAATTCTCACCTAAGTAAGGTGAAAACTTGGTCGTGTTCCGATCATCTTTCAGGAATTTCAAAAGATAAGATTTCACCAAAGCCTCATCGCCCCCTTGAGCAGAAGGAAGGGTAGTCACCTTAAGGTAATCTCGGCCTAAATCTGCAGGATAACGCCACGATACGGGTTCTTTTTCGCGCCACTTGGGATTCAAGTAACTGACATTTCGAGGCAGAGCTAGGTAATCCAAAAATCGCTTCTCATTCTCTTTCCCTTGCACCCGATCATGAATGAGGCGTTGATAAAGAATATGGACTTTTAAGGAATTAAACGAAGGTGGCAAGGTGGCAACAAATGCTTCAGCGCGAGTAAGATAGGCCTCACGAACCGCCGGCGATGCTGCCATAGATTCATCGGCATTAGGAAGAAGCCGAGTCATATAGGTTTCCACAAACGCAGCTGAATTGATCACGTCAGCTTTTAAGGCTAATAACTCTTCAAGCTGAGCTTTCGTTAGCAAACGATGAATTCGAAATTCACCAAATCCCTTACTTTCTTTACTCTTAAGATCAGTGTGAATTAGCGAAATCAATCTGGGCAGATCCGGAGTCATAGAACGGGAAAGGAGGTCTCGCAGCTCAGAAGTCGACAACTTAGGATCCCCTTCTAAAAATCTATAAAATCCTGACGTTTGGAGATTCTGGAGTGAACTTGAACGCCCCAAGGCATCATCAAGAAACGATTTCCAAGAGACGAATTTGGGATCCAGAGCCGAAGGGTATTTTACTTCTCTCGCTTTACCTTCCTGCTGATGATTAAGAGTCAGCCCCATTTCGCGCCGCAGATAGGCCAAAGTTGCTTCCGGATCATCAGAATATCGAAACAAGGCTTCACGATTCTCAATCTGCTTCCTTTTACCGGAATTACGAAAGCGATTTTTCCATTCTCCAAGAATCCGATTAAATTCTTTGAGGTTCCTCTCATTCTGAAAATGAAGAGCATGGTAGTAATAATAATCTTCTGTTCCGGGAATCAAAAGCTTCAGTGCTCTCTCCCGATCTGAAGCCAAGGCAAAATCTTCAATGAACCCAACATCCTGCTGCGCTATAAGACTGGAGCTATGGCTCACAATGATCAGAGCGAAAAGCGCAATCATCCAGCGACGGCATATCCATGGTAATTCAATGTTGTTCATAAATCGTATTGTTGGCCAAACCCATCAGATCGATGCCACAATTTTCGGATCAAGATGAAGGGTCTGGGTTCTACCAGTTAGGAAACGTCAACTGAAGACTTCTTGGAAGAAAATCCGTTTTTTTTACATTTCTCAAAAATTAGTAGTAAATGCGAGTTCTTGGGGCTCCAAGCTACGAGATCTATAAATCCCCTGAGATTGAGCGAACCAAAAGACTCAGTGGAAATCTTGGGAATTCTAGTCTGTGCGACCGATACGACAGAAGGAGGGACTGTTTACCCCTTTAGGGCAAGACACAGGTTAAAGCCTTCGAGAATAGCTCCGAAGGCTTAGCTAGGTCTCGACCATCAATTGAGGTCACAGCTCTCAACCGCCGCAGTGCATTACTAAGCCAGATCTCATCACAACTCTTCAGGTCAGCCATCGCCCACTCCACTTCCCGAACCTCGATATGCCGCATTACCTCTTGCCGCATCACTCCCGGAAGGCAGCCGGTTTGAAGAGAGGGAGTATAAATCATCCCGCTCTTCACAAAAAAGAGATTGGAAATACAACCCTCGCAAATCTCTCCCCGTGTATTTGGTCGGATCACTTCATCGACACCGGACTCGCGAAGCAGGAACATGTTCTCAGCATACGAAGTGCACTTAACTTGCGCCAATGGGCTTTGTTCATTGACCGGACAGGAGGAAGTCACGACATGGATTTCACCTCTCTCTTCCGGCAGCGGCTCCGCCGATATTAAGCACCCCTCTCCCAGGGTTAACCTCACCCTCGCCGACTCCAACTGATTGGCCACAACCACCCTGCGTATCCAATCCAGAAGAATCAACCGATCCGGAATTTTCAGTCCCAACTTCTCCGCCGAATAAGCCAGTCTTTCAAAATGCTGATTCCAAAGACACGGCTCACCCTTCTCTGCACGAATCGTTTCGAAGACACCCTCACCACGCAAGAACACCCCATCCGAAACCTGGAGGGTAAATTCCCCTCCTTCGATCAAGTTGCCATTCCAAGATACGATCATCGACACATCTTTAGCTACACTTTAAGAACTCAACAAGCCTTGAACTTTCTTGCCCACTTCCATCTCGCACAACCTACTGACGGATCACGAGTCGGGGCTTTACTTGGCGACTTTGTCCGTGGCACCCCAGAGAGCCTGCGAAACCAACTCCCACCCGAAGTGGTTGACGGAATAATTCTTCACCGCGCCATCGATCGCTTCACCGACAGCCACGAGATATTTTTGCGGATCAAAAAACTTCTAAGCCGACCAAGACGACGCTTTGCAGGAATTATTATCGACATCTACTTTGATCACTTTCTAGCGCAACTATGGTCGGACTTCTCCAAGGTTCCGCTGCAAAATTTCACCGCCGAGATATACGATACGCTTGGACGCCGGGCCGACTGGCTCGGCCCCGAAGTGAGCGAGATTACCAGACGAATGCAGGATGAGAACTGGTTGGGAACTTACGGTACAATTCCCGGTCTCGCCCTGACTTTTCGTAAAGTCAGTCAACGACGCACATTCCTAACACCACTTATCGGAGCCGAAGAAGATCTGAAAAATCACTATCAGTGTTTCACGACGGCATTCCGTAGTTTTTATCCCGAGTTGATGTCCTTCGCTTCCGAAAAAAATCCGGGTGGTCCATTGAGCTCATCATAAAAATTTCGGCCCGAGATATCACCGAGCATTTCAAGTTCCATCTTTAAAGACTCACGAGCAGGGGGAGCATCTGTCTGAGATCTACCGCACTGCGTAAAAGTGGCAAATTCAGCTTTATCCTCCTTCCGTGAAAGCAAAGTAAGCAGCGGCCGATCCGCTTCATTCCTTAAAATCAAAGGATGCATCCAGCAAGACGTTGGTTTGTAAAACCATGGATGCTTGCCCTCTTTAACCGCCCGAAGCTGCCAAAGACAGCGATGTTGTTCGTCGAGAAAAACACAGCGAGTTTTCGGGAAATGGTCCGGAAAATCATCTGCCAAACGATCTGAGGAAGCTGCTACTATTTCAGTCTTGAAACGCCCATCCTCAAGCTTGATAACTCCATCGCTCTCTCCACTTAAAACATGAGCTTCCTCAGGTGATAAAATAACTCCATCATGGCAGCAAATCGCACGACATTTCGCAAGCTCGCAGACCGGCAATGGCCTCTCGAACGCATGGTGATCAACCGCAGCTTCAGCAAGCGACGAGGCTAGCCCTTTGACCGTCTCGCGAAATATCGTAACCGGCTCTGAAGACAAAATCTGAAACTATTGCTCGTCAGAATCAGCGGCTTTCTTTTCTTCCTCACCCTCAGACTTGGTGTGCTCACCATCTTTTTTGTCCTCTGAATGCTTATCAGCCTCACCGTGTTTAGGGAAGAGATTGATGGTGTCGCTGGACTTAGGGGGCTCAGATTCCCACTCGTGACGTTCACAGGAACATAAACCAATAGCGATCATTGCGATAAGAACCGATAAGACTTTCATTACGGAAGTTGGATAGTCGAGGCTGACGGAAATGGCAACCCCGCTTTTCGCCTGAAAACTAGATAATTTGGCGAGTATCGAGGTAGGTGTTCGCTAGCGCAATTGGGAATTGTTGGGCCGTTTCATCGAGCGTAACAATGCCATCAGCCTTGAGCGTGGTGAGCACAGCCTGTCGCTCAGCCGCGTAATCGTGGGCAGCGAAATAACCCAGCGCGTCCTCAAAACTCACTAAATCCTTGTCCATCATCTCACCAATCCCCAATTCCCTGAGACTGGCGAGCACCACGACATGCTTTTGACGGAGCTTTTTCAAGGGCTCTCGGAGTTCGTCTGAATCTTCTCCGCGCAGGTTAGTCATGACGACTACCATAGAGCGTCTCTGTTGATGTTTGAGGAGCCGCTCGGCAGCCTCGGGAAAATCACTCGGAAAAGGAGACGTTTCGTAATCGTATAGATGATTGAGCACCGTCGTCATAGCGCTGGCACCTTTGACCGGCGGAAGCCAACGCTCGGTTCCGCCAAAACTGAGAATTCCAACCTGGTCTCCCTGACGTAGAGCCACATAGGAAATGAGGAGCATCGAATTCAAACAATGATCAAACTGACTGATCTCACCATCGATTGTTCGCATCCGGCGACCACAATCGAGCATCAGAATCACTGACTGATCTAACTGCTCTTGGAAATCACGACTGATCAAACTTTGCCGTTTCGAACTTGCCTTCCAATCGATCTGAGAAAGCGAATCGCCCATCTGATAATCGCGAAGCTGATGAAAATCACGACTCAGCCCCGCACGGTTTTTTCGAATTATTCCGGTATGCTCCTGCCGATGAGCCATTGCCATTAAGGCGTAACTTAAAACCGGCTGATAGTTGGGATAAACTTTGACTTTCCCATTATCACCAATCTTCACGCACCTCGACCAAAAACCCAGTAATGACGTCATCAGGATGTGGGTTTTTCCGAAATCGATCTCTCCCCGTTCGGAAAGAATAATCGGATAATTTAGGTCGAGGTATCCACTTCTTTTAATCCAACCACGCCACGGAAAGATGTCACATTCGCAGCGGCTAGGAATACCATCGAACACACCGACATGAAGGGGGCGATTGCTTAAGTTTATGATCCTTAATTTCACTTCTCCCTCTACTCCAACTGCCATCCGCCCAGGTAGGGTTCTTTCCGCCAAAGGTAATTTGAAAACGAAAACCGCAAGTGCGTCAAACAAAACAAGTAGTGCCAAGACTCCGCCTATCCCTCCCCACCACCCTGATACTCGAGGATACAAGGAACCCGCCAAACCCATCAAGGTCCAGAAAGACAAAAGCGCAATGAGCGCGCGCGTGGGGCGGAGAGGCATTGCAGGAGATTAGATCCGCGGAGCTACCACGGTTTCGAGAGAAGAACTCAAAAGATCGTCAATATTTTGGCCGCTAATTGCGACTTCGGGCGCGACCTGTATACGATGACGAAGCACGGGCAGCGAGGCTTGCTTGATGTCATCGGGGATAACGTAATCACGCCCCCCCATTATGGCGTAGGCCTTGCCGACCTGCACAAGGCTGATTGCACCTCGCGTTCCCGCGCCCAAACTCATACCGTGGGCTTCGCGGGTGAGCCGGGTCAGTCGCAAAGCGTAATCAATAACTTCGGGGACAACCTTAACCATGGCGGTTAGGCGTTGGGCTTCAATGATCGTTGCTGAATCACAAACCTGCTCGACACCGCGCGGATCCAACCCCTTCGCACCGGGAGCGGACGTCACCGCAGAAACCACCTGAAGCTCTTCGGCCATGGTTGGGTAGTCGATGATCACCTTCATCAAAAAACGATCCAATTGGGCCTCGGGAAGCGGGTAAGTTCCCTCCTGTTCGATTGGGTTCTGCGTTGCAAAGCACATAAAAGGAGGAGACACCGGCAGTGATTCCCCATCGATTGTCACTTGTTGTTCCTGCATTACCTCAAGAAGAGCCGCCTGAGTTTTCGCAGGCGCACGGTTAATCTCGTCAGCCAAAAGAAGGTTGGTGAAAACAGGACCGCGACGAGTTTGGAAGGACTGACTCTTCATATCGAAGAGAGTAAATCCAGTGATATCAGACGGCATCATGTCAGGGGTGAACTGAAGGCGACCAAACTCGCCTCCAAATGTGCTCGCAAGCGCGAGCACCATGTGGGTTTTTCCAAGGCCGGGCTTACCTTCCAAAAGAACGTGACCTCCAGCAAGAAGGGCCGCGATAATCTGATTCACGGTATCACTCTGGCCGTAGACCACCTTCTGAATCTCGGATCGGAGACTATCGGTCAGTTGACCAACCTTACTAAGGTCAGAACTCTCCGGTGCAGCTTGGGAATAGGGAATATTTTCTGTCATCGTTTCAAAAGAATTTGGAGTTTTTGCGCCACTTTTAAGATGTGGCCGGGATCTTTGGGAGGATCGGTGGTAAGAGCCTCGACTACGTCATCACGCTTCAAACCGGACTCTTCAGCCAATCGATCATAAAAAGTTGCAGGATCTCCATGGTTTTCCTTTTCAAGCTGAGTTCGAAGAGGTCGCAGGAGATATCCGAGTTGCTTGGTCCGCCAGAGAAAGCGGGCCGAAGCAATGAGCGCCTTACCATAGGGTTGGCGCTTGATCGTATTGTCCCGGAGAATAGGCCCAAATCGCGGAATACGCATCCAGAGCCAAGCAAAAAGCAGCACAAGTCCCGCAATCACAACCATCCAACCCTCCTTCCAGAGCAATCCAAAAAAGGAGGTCGAGGAACCGTATAGAAAAACAATTTTACCAGATCTTCCATATTTTCCCGACAAATGATCCAAAAACTCAGCATGATCTGCACGCGCAAGGTAAGGATTTCGAAATGGTCTAGCATGCGCGAGCACAATCACCTCACCGGCTCCGTAATCCGTTCCAACCATTCGGGATTTTCCATCTTCGTTCGGAATCCAACTCCGGCCATTCTCGATTGCCAGACCAACCTCACCTTCAAATTCCAGCCTGTGTCCACCCCACTCTTCCTTAGTTTTAACCAACTCCCAAGGCCGCGAGAGGTGTCCTCGGTTTTTCGAATCGTGGTCCGCCGCTTGATAAGGATAATAGTTCCAAGAAATCCCGAGTTTCGCCAAGACATAGTCTAATCCAGTGTAATCTCCCCCTTCGGAACTTCCCATGCCAGAACCAGATTCAGTAAAATCGTTCCTATCAGGTTCTCCCCCTTCGATTGTCATTACGAGGTTTCCTCCTTGTTCTACCCAGTCCAACACCCGAATCCCCATTCCCTTCGTCTGAAGAAACGAACCCGGCATAATGATCATCCGCGTCTCATTATCGTAGTTCGACCACGTTCGAGAGCTTTCCACATCCCGACCTTGCTGATCGAGATACTTCTCAGCGGCCAAATAGGGATTAACACGGGCTTTTCCGGTGTAGCCCATCGGAACTTCGTCGATCTTCCGGCGCTCTTCTTTTTGACCACAACCCGAAAAAAAGAGCAGACTTAAAATAACAACCCATTTCATTGGTGCCTCCCTTCCTGAAACGGCCAATTACTCCAGAGTTCATTGATTACCTCCTCGTTCGGACAGCGACGCGCGTATGCTTGGGAAATCCAGGCATTGGTCAACAAAGTAAAGTAGGAAGCACTCGCGACCTCTCCCCTTGAAACGACTCTTTGCAGGCAATCCATTTCAGTATCGCTCTCCTCAATCTCCACCAACTGTCGGGTCACAAGCGCTGAAATAGCTCCGCGGTAAAGAAGACCGAGCGCTTCTTGATACTGTCCGCTTTCCCACATTTTACGCGCCTCCCCAAGAAGATCTGATGGAAGATTTTCAGGATCCACATTCAGACCTGCCACGGTAGTCACCTTCTTAGGTTTCCCTGGGGGATCCTTCGAACCACTTCGGAACACATGAAGATTATGAATAATTACCCAGATCAAACTAACGATTGCAGCAATCACGATAATCCAAAAAAGAAGTTGTCCGATCCCGGCGAACACCCCTTCACCCGCGTTGGAATTTGAATCACTAGACTCTTCTTCTTTTTCCTCATCCTCATAAACTCCACGAGTATCTACCTTGAAATCTTCCTGATCCAGAACCCGTTGTGCATCTTGATTGGCTTCCAACCGCGTTGATGAACCCAGCATCAATAGCCCCAACAGAACAAGCCCCAGTCTCTGCCCCAGCCCTTTAAACTTCAATTCAATATCCCAGCCCTCGGCCCAAGTTCGCGTATTCACATAAAGCCCAAATCCCGCTCCTGTGTAAAACCAAGCCACGATGGAAACCGCATTTAGATAGAACACTCCAAAAACCGCCCAAATCCAATTGGGTAAAAATTCAAATTCCCCTTCAAAAAAAGAATCCCAGGTTAGAAATTCGCTGATTTCCACTCCCTCCGGCAACATAATAAAGGCGAAATAAACCTGACTCCCAAAGAGGAGAATCTCCATCAAAAGGCAGATGCAAGTCAGCCCCACCGCTGAACTTGCACTGCGATAAGATAGAGTCTGATAGCGAGCCTTGTATCGGGCACCCCGCAGCCCTTCTAGGTAGCGGATTGGTAGCACTAACGACCGACTCAATGGCGAACGATAAAACAAAAGACCAATCACCACACACCAGTAGAGAAATACAAAACCAGCATTTGAACTCGCGTCGTCACGATTATCCGAATGGAGAAACCATCCGAGCGCGGTCAAACTCACACCAGTCAAAACCAGCCCCTTGTTTTTAAAAACCTCCGCCGGTAGAACCTTCATGTTGTCGTGCCAAGTCGAATGCTCACCAAAAAGACTCCGACTCAGGGGATGAAGAGCGACGCATTCCCAAATTGGCTTTAACCACCAAATCAGGAATATGCCCCAACCCACCGATTGATAGCAGATCGCCAAGATCAGAACCCCAAGCGGAAAAACCGAAGCCATCCATCCCTTAAGGAGCGAAATAGAATGTTCGCCCGTCAAACGAAGCCCCAAATCAATGGCCTCCCACTGGGTGCGGGGTCTAATTTCCGCCGTCACTTTCTCAAGCTCCACGGTATCCCCTTCCTACAAAAAGAAAGTAAAGAAGGTGTAGAATCCAAAAAGCAATCCCCACCATATATTTAACATTGGTATCAATCGGCTGAGCCGACCAAAACCCCTCCACCACTGCCGCCAGCGCAGTCATACAGGCACCACCGATCAGCAAAGGAAGCCCATCACGACCGGCGCGTGTCAGAGCCTCACCTCGACTCAATTGCCCGGGTGCTAGTAAGACAAAACCGATCTTCAAACCAGCCATTCCGACCACCAGCATCCCAAGAAGTTCAAATGAAGAATGTCCTGCGACAAACTTTAAGAGTAACTCTGGATCACCAGCATATTCTACATACCCAACCACCGCCCCTAAATAGAGCCCATTGTAAATCAGGAAAAACAAAGTCCCTATTCCAAAAAAAATCCCTCCCGCAAAAATCCGAAAATCAATCCCCACATTATTATTAATATAGTGGGCGAACATCATAAAGTTCGATCCATGTTCTTGTCGTAAATGCTCCACGGTGACGGCATCCTTACCATACATCCCCTCGATGTCTGACATCGCCTCGGCACCCAAGAGAGCCTGGACCCACTCGATCTCTTTGTCCGCTGACCACCACATCGCAAAAAAGGGTCCCAAAAACACAAAAGAGGCCACCGCAAAAAGTTTCCATTCCCGACGAAAAGCCGCAGGGAAAGTTCCCAGAAAAAAACGGAGAAACCCCTCGCCAAACGCCCCTCTTTTACGATGGATTTGACGATATCCTACAATCGCTAAACCGTTCAAGCGATCGCAGATTTGCTGGCCGAACATTCGATACTGCGCCAACGACAGATCGTAACAAATCTTACGAAATCGCGAGGGAACCTTGTGACTATCCAAAGTTGGTTTCTTACCTTTCGAATTTTCTAACTGTAATTCGAAGGCTTTCCAATCGGAGCCGTTTTTAGTTTCAAATTCCTGTCGATTCATCGTTGTTCCTCCAACCAGTGTGCCATTCCCATTAATTTCGAAACACCCTTGAGTCCGATTTCACCTGTCATTTTTTCGAGATGATTGGACAACTCCACGCGGCGGGCTTCGGACCACCCACCACCTCGATAACGAAACGCAAGAATTGCCGCCTCCTCTTCCCGACTTAGCGAAAAATTAACAGGAACCTTTTCCAATGGTGGAGGTCCGGGAATGACCGGATCGATTCGGGGCTTCGAATAGACGACGAGAGTTCCGGCAGCCAGATCACCTAAACGTTGAAAACGTGGATGGAAAAAGACGATAAGGGGAAGAAACGGAAGCATCACTTCAACACCTCTAATGAAGTTTCGAATCATTGACGCCCCCATCGTGATTCCTCCTCCGGCTTCATTCACTACCCGTAATCCTAGTGCCCGCTTTCCTAGCGTAGCACCCCACGGGCTAATCTCGAAAAAAACAGGGTAGAACCACCAAATCAGGAAGAAAGAAAGGAGGTAGACCCCCTCAGAAACGGCCTCCCCCATCACTGGAGAGATCAAAGTGATGATCAAATATAAAAAAATGAGAGCGATCCCTTCGATGATCAAATCAAGAAACCACGCAATTAGGCGCAGAAATGGCCCTGCAGTCCGGAGATGGATTTCCATCCCCTCGGCGAGTTCCACCATCTGAAGAGTATCAATACGCCGTTTTAGATCTAACATCGAACTAGCGCTAGACGCTAACGGGCATCAACCTGACGTAAAGCTCCCATTTAATCAGGAAAGACAATAGCCCTCTTGCCGTCGATAATTGTGCGGTCGTGAACATGATAGCGGATCCCTCTCGCCAATGCAGACCTCTCGCAATCGCGACCCAAGCGGACCAGATCGAGCACACTATGATGGTGCTGAACTCGCTCAACTTCCTGCTCGATAATAGGTCCAGCATCGAGCTCCCCAGTCACGTAGTGACAGGTTGCACCAATAAATTTCACACCTCGCTCATAAGCCTGCCGGTAAGGGTTAGCGCCAATAAATGCCGGAAGAAAGCTGTGATGAATATTAATCATCCGTCCGCTGTATTTCTCACACATCCAAGGTGGCATGATTTGCATGAATCGAGCTAGCACGACCAATTCAACCTCTTGTTCCTCAAGCAATGATTCGATCCCGCGAAAACCAACTTCCTTATCTTCCCCCATCTCAACAAAATGGAAGGGCAGTCCAGCGTTCTCAGCGATCTCCTTACAATCTAAGCGATTCCCGATCACAGAGGTAATCTCAATCGGCATTTCGCCTAACTTGGTTCGCCAAAGAATTTCGTTGAGGCAATGGTCGGTTTTTGTGACCAAAACTGCAGTTCTCATTTTATAAGGTAAGCGGCGAAAATGCCAATCAGCTTTGATAGCCCGCCCCAGGACTTCAAAACTTGCGATAAAATCCTCGATCGAAATTTCAAGGCTCTCAGTATCGATCTCGAGCCGCGAATAAAAAATCCCACGCGTTTGCTCAGTAAATTGATTAAATTCGACCAAATTCGCGCTAAATTCGGAAGCATGGTTGGCGATTTGAGCCACCAAACCATGCTTATCGGGACAAGTGAGTTTTAAAATAAGACCTTCGCGCATCAGCGCTCTTTGAACCAATAAATCGCAAAGCTCAAGCCCGACCCTCACTAATCAGCTTCAATACCAAAGATAAAAGCACCCTTCATCGGAAAATCTAGTGATCAACCAGCTCGGGACGCGTCTTCAATTATATGTTATTCAGAAAACCCTTTCACATGAGCCTTCGCTATCGCGAGAAAGTCCTCCACAACCCCTTTCGGCTTTCCTTGATACATTGCCCCAATCACTAAAGGAGGAAAATTTGGCAAGATAAGAGGCTTCACACCTTTGGGAGAAGGTCGGTCCGGAATAAAAATCCCAATCCCGACACCAAACCCGCGCACCACAAAATCACGCACCACATCGGTAGAATTCACCTCTACAGAAACTGGCCAATTTACTTCATGCCGATCAAATTCCTTTTGAAAAAGTTGCTGCAAAACTTCGTTTGGAGGCAGACCAATCAAGGGTTCTCTGCCGATCAGTCCGGTTTTTGAATAAGGATCCTTCTCCAGAAATTCTTTCCAAGACTCGGCTACTGAGTTGGCAGGCACCCAGAGCACTGTCGGTATTTTGAGTAAGGCTTCGCTTTTTAAACCCTCCGACATCTTCCCGCCAATCACCCCGATCGCGACATCCGCCTGCTGAGAAGTGACAAGGCCATGAACATCTGACGGTGCCACTTCACGCAGTGACAATTTGAGATTCGGTTCTTTTTTCTTCAGCGTCTCCAAGCAATCTGGAAGATGGTTCCTTAGTGCGGAGGCAGTCGCAGCGAGTCGCAAATGCCGACCTTCCTCACCTCGCAGCTTTTCTTCAAACTCTCCAAGTCCCGAAAAAAAAGGGTAAATATAATCGTAAAGTTCCTCCCCCGCCGGAGTGAGCGCAAAAGGCCGCCGATTGAACAACTTAATTCCAAGCTTCTCTTCCAATTGCAAGATTTGACCACTCACCGCCGGCTGCTGAATCCCATAAGGCATCTTTCTTACCGCTGCGGTGATCCCTTCAAACTTTGCCACATAGTAAAACAACTCAAGATGGTGAATGTTCATTTCCATTACCCCTATCAAAGAGCTTCATCATTTCAATCAATGTTTATTGGGATTGTATCATTTCGAGAGACATCACGACTCCTTTCCTTCTTGCGCTCTTGGCACAAATCACCATGGATGAAGAGACTTTTTCATTCACCATAATCTGGACTATCTTCTAAGATACGGAGGTCGTCATTCGTCTCTTCCTCAAGAGTCGACACTTCCGATTCATTGGCTTGATCATTCTTGCCGTCAGTCTCGGACACCTTATGTTGATTGAGACCGTCAAACTTGCCCCCCTGCCAAAAATCCTGCGCTTCATGGCTCAGGGCTCCTAAACCTCGGCTTTAGTTATACTCGTTGGCAAGATCGCTTGAAACAAATTCTCTAGCGGAAAAGATCCCCCCATGCGAATTGTCTTACAGAGAGTCAGTCAAGCTTCCGTCACGATTAAGGGAAATAAGACCTCCGAAATCGGGCCAGGCTTAGTCATCTTACTTGGAATCGAATCTTCCGACGATCAAAACGACATCGATTGGTTAATACGAAAAATCATCAACATGAGAATTTTTGACGACGAAGGTGGTAAAATGAACCTCTCGCTCCGAGATAAATCTGGCGAAGCTCTCGTCGTCAGCCAATTCACCCTCCACGCCTCGACTAAAAAAGGAAACCGACCCAGTTTCATCAAGGCGGCGCCTCCCGAAATATCAAAACCTCTCTACCAATCGTTTTGCGAGACATTTTCACGGGAACTCGGGCGCCCGCTTGAACGAGGGATCTTTGGGGCAATGATGGAAGTCTCCCTGATTAACGACGGACCGGTCACCATCGTCATAGACTCGCGAGATCGCGAATGAATCACTCTTTCAATCGAACCGAAGTTCCACAATACATGCAGCGGAACCAGTGAAAAATTAGCAACTGAAAGCTGGTCGGTAAAATATATCCCAAAAGGGGAATATGGTGGCCCTGAGGATTCCGACGACAAGATTTCGCTTCGAATATAGCTTGTCCACAAACACGACATTTTACCGGACGCGCAAACATCAAATACATTAATCCTAAAACCACCGAAGCGACGGGAACTGCCGCAGACCAAATCACAAGTTCATGAGCATCATTAAAAAATAAAAGCGCTATTCCTGCAATGAGTGAGAATGGGAGCAGGACTATCGTTAACACGCTCAGAAAAGCGCCAAACTTCACTCTGACCGGTTGTGGGTGCAGAACACCACGAATGTAAGCTCGTGAGTGCATTGTCCTACCAGCATTGAGTTCCGGGGTTGCCATTTTGCGAAGATCGAACGCTTTGTTACGCTCCAAAGGGGCAACCTCCGACCTTTCCGAACCAGAAATAGACTCCTTGATGTCCTCCTTTGAGCTATTTGTTAGGGAAGGTCTCTTGGAGGAGATCTCACGGACCGTCGCTTTAATCTCGGAAGGTTCTGAATCAATATTTCTCACCTCTTCCACGTAAAGATCTCTTCCCTCAAGAAATTCATCCATCACCGGCACGTCGCCAACCTCAATTTTGTTCTTTAGAATGCTTTCTTTACTGACCGGAAAAGCTTTCACCACTGAGATAGGAATTAACTCGATAACCTCATCAAGGCGAGTAACCGCCGTCGACTCAGCCTCATCCAGCCGATTCCGGGCTTCCTCGATCCACGTCACCAGTTGATCAAGATTCGGTAGTTGTTCCACTAATCCAAGATGGGAATTCGCATGCTCGATTTCCTCAAGCAAACTTGCGGGATCACTTTGCGAGAGAGCCAAAAATGACTCAACGCCAACTGCGCAAAGTAGTTGTGCACTATCCCCGCTGATAACTTGACTGTCTAGTAAATCGGACACCTGCATCTCTGTTGGCTGAAATAAACACGATTCGAGCAGTGGCTCCAACCTAAGTTTTATTTATGTTAAATTTGAGCGCATTTCTTGCAACTGAGACAGCTTACCTTCCCACTCGGCAAGACGCTCTCGCTCAACCGCTACCACTTCAGGATTGGCATTCGTAACAAATTTCTCATTCCCCAGTTTACCCTTCGATTTCCCGACTTCCTTCTGGATTTTCTCAATCTCCTTGTCGAGACGAGCTTTTTCAGCCTCCACATCAATCAATCCTTCGAGGGGCATAAACAACTCTCCAGAGGCAGTGACCGCTCCCGGCGTGCCCTGCTCGGGAGTGTAATCCTTGTCCCGGGTAATTCCTTCTGCCCCCACAAGGAGCGCTAAAGTATCAGCTTCTGCCTCCAACCATGAAGGGCCTGTCTTAGCGATAAATCTTACATCCTTGCGAGCCGCGAGCCGGTATTCTGCTTTCAAATTACGTAGCTGTGCAGCTGTTTTATAAACAGCCGTTGCTTGATCGCAACCCTCCGAAACCTTACTACCATCCACTCCCTCGAGTAAATTAGAAACAGGAAGCTCCTTTTCCATCACAAACTGGCCTTCCTCGATATAACCCATTCGTAGGCTCAACTCTTCGGTCAAGTGCGGCATATAAGGGTGCAGTAACTGAAGATAACGAACCATCACCGAGTCAAAAACCCCTAGCGTGGTCTCACGCTGAGACTCGCTAGCATCATCACGCAGATCCCCTTTCACTGCCTCCAAAAATTTATCGCAGAACTCACTCCACAGGAAATCATAGAGTTGCTGACCAATCTCATTGAAGCGATAATCGGCATAGGCAGACTCCTGATTCTTCGCCAATTGATCGCACTTCGCCAAAATATCTAAGTGATACGGTCGAAGTGTCCCGCACATCGACGGCTTGAAATCCACCTTGGAATCACTCCCAGCCATGCGACGGAATCTGCAGGCATTATAAATCTTATTGGCAAAGTTTCGCCCCTCCTCGACCTGGGCCTCATCAAAGCGAAGGTCAGCGCCAATTGGTGCTGTTCTCATCAAACCGAAACGCAAACCGTCTGCACCATACTTCTCCATGAGGTCAACCGGATCAGGCGAGTTCCCAAGCGACTTACTCATCTTTCGTCCTTGGATATCCCGAATGATCGAGGTGAAGAAGACGTTTTTGAAAGGCAATTCTTCCTTAAACCGGTATCCTGCCATAATCATACGCGCGACCCAAAAGAAGATAATGTCCGGCCCGGTCACTAGATCAGTCGTCGGATAGAACTTCTTCACCAACTTAGATTCCTCATCGAGATTTTGCATCGTCGCAAATGGCCAAAGCCACGAGCTAAACCAAGTGTCGAGAACATCATCGTCCTGTATCCAATTTTCCGGATCAATCGGAGGCTCAGCGCTCACGTGCAAATCTCCTGCCTCCAAATTTTCAAGCGTCAACGATTCCGATTCCTGCAACACCTCAACTTTCTCCTCTCGATACCAAACAGGAATTCGGTGTCCCCACCAAAGCTGTCTCGAAACACACCAATCCTGAATGCCGTCCATCCAGTTTGCATGTGTCTTGGCCCAGCGCGCTGGACGGTAATTTATCCCGCCATCTGCAACCGCCGTCGCAGTCTCTTCGGTAGCCGGATATTTTAGAAACCACTGCATCGATATCCGCGGCTCAATTGGAACATCTGCCCGTTCGGAAAAGCCCACGTTATTTTCGTGCTCCTCCACTTTGATCAATAATCCCATTTCCTCCAGCATTGCGGCTGCCTTCTTCCGCGCCACAAATCGGTCCAGCCCATCAAGATCCGGAACTTCCGGGCAATTGACCGTCGCGTCCGCATGAAATATGTCGATAATCTCAAGGTCATTCCGCACACCGATTTCAAAGTCCGCCTTGTCGTGGGCTGGCGTAATCTTTAGCGCACCTGTTCCAAACTCCGGATCCACATGATCGTCCGCCACCACGGGAATCTCCGCCGCTGGAAAGGGCCGCCTGACCCGCTTTCCGACAAACTTGCCATAGCGCTCATCCTTGGGATTCACCGCCACCGCAACATCGCCCATCAAAGTCTCGGGCCGTGTCGTCGCTACCTCCAGAAACCTCCCCGGCTCTTCAACCAACTCATACTTCATGTAGTAGAGCTTTGAATTCTGCTTCTTCGGAATGACTTCCTCATCCGACAAAGCGGTCCGTGAAACCGGACACCAGTTCACCATCCGTTTCCCACGATAAATGAGCCCATCATTAAAGAGATCCGCAAAAACCTTCGAGACCCACTTCGAGTAGTCGGCGTCCATTGTGAAGCGCTCCCGACTCCAATCGCACGAGCAACCCAACCGCTTCAGCTGCTTAATAATGATGCCACCATGCATGTCTTTCCAATCCCACACTCTCTCTAGGAAAGGCTCGCGTCCAATATCTCGACGCGTCTTTCCCTCCTCTTCCCGAAGCTGACGCTCAACCTTCGTCTGCGTCGCAATCCCCGCATGATCGGTCCCCGGAAGCCAAAGGACTTCACAACCTTTCTGTCGGGCCCGACGAGCCAAAATATCCTGAATCGTGTTATTTAAAACATGCCCCAAGTGCAAAATTCCCGTCACGTTCGGTGGTGGAATCACAATTGAATACGGTGGTTTCTCGGAGGAAGGATCCGCTTCAAAACACTTGGCATCAAGCCAGGCCTGATACCAGGACTTCTCGACTTCAGTAGGCTCGTAAGCTTTCGGCAGTTCAGACATCGTGCCGAGGAGTAGCCGACTCCCTGCCCCCAAGCAAGCACTACGGAGCGTGGACTTGATTACGCCCCCCTCAAATCCGGAGTCTTCGATTGGACATCCACAAATCGCTCTTCTCATTTCCTCGAAAATAGACAACTTCTGGTCTGGAGATCTGGGCCCCACTCCCTGCTCCAACCGAGATAACCCTAGATCCAAAGCCTCTTATCCCTCTGCTAAGACGCTGTTCTATGTGGGACCCTTCAGCTAGACCGGCCATACTCTCATAAAATTAATATTCGCAAATTCCGTAGTTGGCTCCCCCGCCTCCAAGCTTCTAAGCTCTTCCACATAATTCAACATGGCCATCCAACAAAAACTCCTCGTCGCCAACCGTGGCGAAATCGCCATCCGCGTCTTCCGCGCCGCCACTGAACTTGGGCTCCGCACCGTCGCAATCTACGCCGAGGAAGATCGCTTCTCCCGACATCGCTTCAAAGCTGACGAAGCCTACCAGCTCGACACCACCAAAGGCCCCGTCGGTGCCTACCTCGACCACGAAGGTATTGTCGCCCTCGCAAAATCAAAAGGAGTCACTCTCATTCATCCCGGCTACGGATTCCTCTCCGAAAATGCAGACTTCGCACGCGCCTGCCAACGCGAAGGCATTACCTTCATCGGGCCATCCGCCGACCTCCTCGGCTCCATGGGCGACAAAACCGCTGCTCGCGCACAAGCCATCGCAGCCAAAGTTCCAGTTCTTCCGGGTACCGACGACGCCATTTCCGATCCCGACCAAGCCCTCACAGTCGCACACGAGGTCGGTTTCCCTCTCATCATCAAGGCCGCATTCGGTGGGGGCGGTCGCGGTATGCGAATCGTTGAAAAGCCATCCGAACTTCAGGCCCGTCTCGCCGAAGCCCAAGAAGAAGCCCAAAACGCCTTCGGCAACCCCGCTGTTTTCCTTGAACGCTATATCAAGCGAGCTAAGCACATCGAAGTACAAATCCTCGGAGACCAACACGGCAATGTTGTCCACCTCCACGAACGCGATTGCTCTGTTCAACGCCGTTACCAAAAAGTGGTGGAAATCGCGCCCTCCATCGACCTAGAAGGCACCCTGCGTCATGATCTTTGCCAATCCGCCGCCAACCTCGCCCAATCCATCGGCTACAACAATGCCGGCACTGTCGAGTTCCTCTACGATATGGATTCAAAAGAATGGTTCTTCATCGAAATGAACCCGCGCATTCAGGTCGAACACACCGTCACGGAATGTGTCACCGGCATCGACCTTGTCCGGTCCCAGATTCTCGTGGCACAAGGCAAGAAACTTCACGAACCCGAAATTGGAATCCCTCTCCAAGAAGAAATCCCCTGCAACGGCTTCGCCATTCAATGCCGTATCACAACAGAAGACCCTGAAAAAGGATTCGCCCCTGACTACGGCCGCATCACTAACTACCGCTCCGCCGCCGGATTCGGCATCCGACTCGATTCCGGAAACGGCGACGCCGGAGCTGTCATCACCCCTTACTACGACTCGATGCTCGTCAAACTCACTGCCACCGGCCGTGACTTCGAAACCGCCTGCCAACGCATGGACCGTGCCCTCCGAGAATTCCGTATCCGAGGGGTCAAAACCAACATCCCCTTCCTCGAAAACGTCATCGAAGATTCCACCTTCCGATCAGGTGACGCACACACCAAACTCATCGATTCCCAGCCGAGTCTCTTCAATTTCATCCCCAAACGCGACCGAGCAACCAAACTTCTCAACTACCTCTCTGACCTCACCGTCAATGGCAACCCAGGAGCTAAAAACTGGCGTCCCGCCAAACCCTTCGCCCAACCGTGCATCCCAAGCAGCAAGGGCGTCTCACCGGCATCCCCTTCCTCCCGCGAAATCCTCCTTAAGCAAGGCCCCGAAGCCTTCTCTAGATGGATCGGCGAACAGAAACGCCTCCTCTGCACCGACACCACAATGCGCGACGCCCACCAGTCGCTCATCGCCACTCGCATGCGCACCTTCGACATGCTCAATATCGCAGAAGCTTACGCGAAAAGAACTCCTGATCTCTTCTCGATGGAAATGTGGGGAGGGGCCACCTTCGACACCGCGATGCGCTTTCTCAAAGAGGACCCCTGGGACCGTCTTCACGAACTCCGCGAGCGCATCCCAAACATTTGCTTCCAGATGCTATTCCGCGGATCGAACGCCGTTGGCTACTCCAACTACCCTGACAATGTTGTCGCTGGATTCGTAAAGCACGCAGCCGACTCCGGCATGGACATCTTTCGCATCTTCGACTCCCTCAACTATCTGCCGAACATGCAGATCGCGATGGAAGCCGTTCGCGAACACGGCAAATCTGTCTGCGAAGCTGCCGTCTGCTACACCGGTGACATCACCAACCCCAACCGGGCCAAATATTCACTTAAATACTACGTCGATAAGGCCAAGGAGTTGGAAAAAATGGGCGCACATATTCTTTGTATCAAAGACATGGCTGGCCTCTGTCATCCTGCCGCCGTCACCAAGCTTGTTTCCACACTCAAACAGGAAATCGGCATTCCCATCCATTTCCACACTCACGACACCTCCGGCCTCAACGCCGCCTCCATCATGGCTGCCGCTGATGCTGGAGTCGACATCGCCGACATGGCTCTAGCCTCGATGTCTGGCTCGACAAGCCAGCCGAACCTCAACTCGGTTTGCGCCGCTATGGGTGGCCACGAGCGCGATCCCGGCCTCGACGTGGAAAGCCTCAACGAGTTCTCCGATTACTGGGAAAAAATTCTTACTCACTACGAACCCTTCTACTCCGCTCCCCGGAGTGGCACCGCCGAGGTTTACCTCCACGAAATGCCCGGCGGTCAATACACCAACCTCAAGGAACAAGCCAATGGCATGGGACTCGGCCACCGTTGGCAAGAAATCGCCCACACTTACGCTGATGTAAACCAACTCTTTGGCGACATCGTGAAGGTCACCCCCTCTTCCAAAGTGGTTGGCGACATGACCATGCTTCTCGTCACGCAGGACCTTAAAGCCAAAGACCTCCTGAACGGCAACGCCCCCAACCTCGACTTCCCCGAAAGTGTCATCGACATGCTCGGTGGTGGTCTCGGACAACCCGACGGTGGATGGCCCAAGGAAATTCAGAAACTCGTGCTTGGAGATAAGATTCCGGTTACCGTCCGCCCCGGTGAACTCGCGCCCCCATGCGACTTGGATCAAACCAAGGCCGAACTCAGCCATCAGCTCGATCGCGACGCAAACAACGACGATCTCTACAGTCATCTCATGTATCCTCAAGTCTTCTCAGACTATCTGGATTCGCTGAAGAGCTACGACCGCCTCACTGTTTTACCCACTCCGGCTTTTTTTTACGGTCTACAAGTTGGCGAGGAAGTCCACGTTGACATCGGCCCAGGAAAGACCCTCTTCATTAAGCTCATCTCTATCGGTGAACCCGATGACGAAGGACGTCGCACTCTTTTCTACGAACTCAATGGTATGCCTCGCGAGTGCGTCGTAGTCGACAAAGCTCTTGGCAAGGAGTCCGCAGCCAACCTCAAAGGAGATCCCGGCAACGATCGGCATATCATCGCACCACTCCCCGGAATGATCAGCGAAGTCGCTGTGAAACCTGGCGACGAAGTCAAGGAAGGCGACAAGTTAGTCGTCCTAGAAGCCATGAAAATGCTCACGACTGTGAGTGCCTCGACAGATGGAGTGATCGATGAAATCCTTCTCAAGAAAGGCCAAGCTGCTGATACCGGTGATTTGCTAATAATTGTCAAATAGATCCTCCCCAATTAAATCGCCGTCAATCAGTTACGTATTCGTCAGTTGGCCGTAATATTTGATACGGAAGGTAGAAGTGGGCCTTTAAAGCTAATCATTGGAATACTCAAAAATCTTCGAGACTGAAAAACACTTGATCCTTCAAAGAAGGAACCCGGGACTTCCTTAAAATGAACCTTTTTTATTAAAGAAACTTACATCTGGAATTAAGCCAAGAAACTAAGGGGCCGACAGAACCAATCTAATTGACCGGTAAAGAAACAGATTCAATCAAGCTTACCCCACAATGACACGTCGCAGCTTCCTCACTTCCCTCTCAATTCTCGTTGCGGCCTGCCTCGGATTCTTTGTCGGTCAAAACTCTAACGTCAATCCAACCCCGGCCTCCTCACCCATCACTGAGGAGAAGTCCGAGGCCCCGCTTATCGGAATTGCCAGCCTCACCAGCGAAACCTATGTTCTCGCCATTAAAGAGGCGGGTGGAATTCCAATCGTCCTCCCAAACGGCGATGGGTCACCCGATAAGATCGCAGAATACCTCGAACTCCTCGACGGTCTGGTCATGCCCGGAGGTGCTGACATTCCCCCTTCGGAATGGGGCGAGGAACCACATCCCACCACCAAAATTCTCGACAAGAATCGCTACCTCTTCGAGAAAGCGCTCATCTCCGCTTGGATCAAAAAGACCAACAAACCCTTGCTCGGAATTTGCTTGGGCAGCCAATGGATCAACGTCGCTCACGGAGGCTCCTTGATTCAGGATATCCCATCTGAATTCGGCGTGAATCATCGAGGAGTCACCCATCAGGTCACACTTAACCCCAGCTCGCGGCTCAGCAAAATCTTCGGCGAAACAGAACTGCAAGTAAACTCGCTTCATCATCAAGCGGTCGGCCGCCTCGGCGAAGGGCTCAGACTCGTTGCCAAGAGCCCCAACGGAATCGTAGAAGCCACCGAAACAACTGATCCTGACCGCTTCCTCATCGGGGTGCAATGGCATCCCGAAAAAATGGCCCAAAAAGATCCTCTGCAAGCAAAACTGCTAAAAGCTTTCGTCCAAGCATCAAGAGAATGAACTATCAAAATTTCATCGCCTCTACCCTCTTGTTTCTCTTTATCGCGGTTCCTCACGCAGGAGCAAAAGAAGCTTCGAATAACCCTTCCTCCCGATTCGCCAAAATTCTCGAGACCCACCTCGCCAAGATGACAGCCTCAAGGTATCAGCACAAAACCGAGATCGACGAAAAATCGGGAGTCTGGAACTGCGACTGCTCAGGTCTAATCGGGCACATTCTTCGTCGCCATTTTCCCGAAGCCTATCTCCGCGTGGATGGCCCGACTTTTACCAATCGAATCCGCCCTCTTGCGGCCAACTTCTGTGAAACCTTCATCGAATCTGGTCAAAATAAACACAAAGCGAGCTCTTGGAAGCAAATCACCAAAATCAACAACCTCCTCCCCGGCGACATCTTCGCTTGGAAAAGCCTCAAGATCGTCAAAGGCAAAAGCACCGGCCACGTCCTTATGATCGCCGGCACTCCCAAGCTTGATAAAAACGGCCTCTACCGCGTCCGCATCATCGACTCCACCACCAGACTCCATGCCAACGACAGTCGCACCAAAAACACCCCCGGTGCCGGATCCGGCGACATTTGGCTAAGCGCTGATAAAAACGGTAATCTTAATGGTTTTAAAAACAGTCGGCTCGGCTCTCTAAACCTTAAAAACACCATTGCCGCTGGACGCCTCATCTCTCTGTCAGGACCAGCTACACCTGCCAAAAAAGTGGATCACGCTTACCTCAAGCTCACCTACGAAGCGGCCCGCGCTCTTGCTGAAAAACGAGGCCTGAAATCCCGGATCATTTCCCAAGAGGGTAAAACCTTTTCGGTTTCTCGTAAAATCGAGAAATCACGCGTCAACTTCATCATCGAAAACAATGAAGTGATTCGCCTCATCCGCGGCTAGAAAAACCCCTCAAATCAATCAAATGTTTCAATTCTTCCTCACTTTCATCCTATGTCTATCGGTCTCTCTAAAGGCAGATCAAAAACCCAACATCCTCATCATTATTGCCGATGACTGCACCTTCAGCGACCTCCCAATAAACGGCGGCCAGAATGCCAAAACTCCGCGCCTAGATGCCTTCGCCAAACAATCACTTATCTTTAATCGAGCCTACCTAGGAATGGCAATGTGCTCGCCATGTCGTTCCGAACTCTACACCGGTCGATATCCTCATCGAAATGGCTGTGCTTGGAATCACGGTACCTGCCGTCCCGGCACTCAAAGCATGCCTCACCTCCTGAAGCCACAAGGCTATCGCGTCGGACTCGCAGGAAAAACTCACGTTAAACCTAAGTCAGTTTTTCCCTTCGAAAAAATTCCTGGTTTTGATCAAAATTGTGTCCGAAACCCGACCCAACCACACGATCTCGCCGGGAGTAAGGAATTTGTCACCCGAGATCCGGATCAGCCATTCTGCCTTGTCGTGGCCCTTACTGAACCACACGCTCCGTGGGTCATGGGTGACGCTTCAGCTTACCCACCCGAAAAAATCAAACTTCCTCCCTATCTTGCCGATACACCCATGACCCGACAGCAATACGCTGACTACCTCGCTGAGATCACCTACATGGATTCCCAAGTGGGCGAACTCTTAGCTCTCCTCGAGGAAACCACAAAATCGGACAACACACTCGTCCTCTTTACCAGCGAGCAGGGTGCTCAATTTCCTGGCTGCAAATGGACGAATTGGGACAACGGCCTTCACACCTCACTAGTCGCCCGTTGGCCTAAAAAAATCACACCCGGCCGCACCAACGCCATCGTACAATACGCAGATATTCTCCCCACTCTCCTTGACCTCTCGGGCGCCGAATCCACCCCGAAAAAATTCGATGGCAGCAGTTTCGCAGGTGTCCTTTTGGGAGATGAATCTCACCACCGCAACTATGCCTTCGGCATGCATAACAACTTTCCGGAAGGTCCAACTTATCCCATTCGCTCCGTCACCAATGGCAAGTGGCGCTACATTCGAAACCTTTCACACAATTCGCTCTACATTGAAAAACATCTCATGGGCAAACAAGAGCACAATCCCTACTGGTCAAGCTGGGTGTTTTCCTCTTTCTCAAATCCCAAGCACGAAATGCTTGTCAACCGATTCATGAAGCGCCCCGCCGAAGAATTGTATCATACCAATGACGACCATTACGAAATGGCCAATCTAGCCAACAATCCAACCCACACCAAAATCAAAGAGAAGCTCTCCACCATCCTTGACCAACACCTCAAAGACCAAGGTGACCCCGGTCTCTCTCTCGACACCAAAAAGGCCCACAAAGCCGCAGCAAATCTCACTCCCTCTTTTAAAAGCAAACCGTAGAATCTCTATTAGCGATGGATAAAGCAGAAAACTCGAAGATCTTTCACGCTGATTCTTGTTAAAAAAGGGTCCGAACCCACCATTAAAGACACCAACGCTTGCGGGATGGCCCTCGCGGGATTACAGAAAGACTGTGAGTGTGCTTGATCCTTATCAGATTCGGTCTGACTTCCCCATTCTCAATCAGGAGATTAACGGGAAACCTCTCGTTTATTTTGATAATGCGGCTACTTCGCAAAAACCGCTCTGCGTCCTTGATTCCTCCCGAGATTACTACGAGAGAATCAATTCCAATATCCACCGCGGGGTCCACAAACTGTCTCAGGCCGCGACCGCTGCACACGAAGCCGCCCGCGAAACGATTGCGAAACACCTAAACTCGACCCGACCCGAGGAAATCATTTTCACTTCCGGCACTACAGATTCAATCAATCTAGTCGCTTCCGCTCTCGGCAGATCCAACCTCTTGAAAGCGGGCGACGAAATCATCGTCTCGGGATTAGAACACCATTCTAACACCGTGCCTTGGCAAATGCTTTGTGAACGACTAGGAATAACTCTGAAAATTATCCCGGTCCTCGATGATGGAACGCTCGATCTTGAAATTTTCGACCAGCTTCTCTCCGAAAAAACAAAACTAGTCTCCGTTAACCATGTTTCAAACGCCTTCGGCACTGTGAACAATATTATTCACATTTGTTCACAAGCAAGGAAAGTTGGAGCCCTTACCTTTGTCGATGGTGCACAATCTGTTCCTCACTTTTCAATTGATCTCCAATTACTTAATTGCGACTTTTACGCTTTTTCTGCGCATAAGGTTTATGGACCCACCGGAGTTGGCATCCTTTTCGGTAAATACGATTTACTCTGCGAATTACCTCCTTGGCGCGGAGGCGGCGAAATGATCAAAGACGTCACTTTTGAGAAGACCACTTATAATGAGCCCCCCTTCAAATTCGAAGCTGGCACTCCAAATATTGAAGGTGGGATCGCTTTGGCAACGGCATTGGCCTATGTGAATAACTTGGGAATAGCCAAAATTACCGTCCACGAAAACAAACTTATCCGTCGAGCCGCTGAAATTCTCGCGGACTTCGACAAAATCACCTTGTATGGGCCTGACGACCGCACCGGAGCAATCTCTTTCAACTTTAACGGGATTCATCACTACGATCTCGGCACCCTACTCGACCAAATGGGATTTGCCCTCCGTACTGGACACCACTGCTGCCAACCACTTATGGCCCGATTTGGCATGACCGGAACCCTCCGCGCTTCCTTCGCCGCCTATAACACTCTCGAGGAAGTCGAGTCGTTCGGTGAAGCGCTCAAAAAAGCCCTCATGATGTTGCGTTGATTCCATTGCGTTTCCTGGCCTCCACGATTATGGATCTTTTGTGACTATCACCGAGAAACAACAAGAGCTCCTTGACGAACTCGATCTATTTCAAGATTGGACGGAGCGCTACGAATATGTCATCGGCCTAGGCAAGAAATTAGCCCCGATGAACGAGGCTCTGCAGACCTCGGACCGGCTCATCAAGGGCTGCCAATCTCAGGTTTGGCTCGATTCCTCATCACAAGACGGCAAGATGAGCTATCTCGCTGATTCAGACTCCGTGATCACTAAGGGGATGATCGCCCTCTTCGTCCGTGTTCTTAATGGTGAATCCCCCGAAGATGTCATCACCGCAGATCTCTCCTTCATCGATAAAACTGGTCTCAAAGAGCATCTCGCTCCGACTCGTGCGAACGCCCTCACTTTGATGGCGGCCGAAATGAAAAAAGGCGCCCTAATCGCCACCCAAGGCTAGTTCTCCCATGGAAATCTCTCTCGGCACGATTAAGGTGGAATTACTTCCAGGTCGAGCCGCTTTTTTACCCGCTTCCGAATCACTTATTGTCGCCGACATACATTTGGGAAAAGCTGCCACTTTTCGCGAACGCGGCCTCGCTGTGCCGGAGGGTTCCAACGCCTCCGACCTCTGCCGACTCAAAAATGTGGCGGATTTAAAGAAGCCCAAAAAGCTCGTGATTGCTGGAGACCTCTTCCACTCCGCCGATGGACTGAGTTTATCAACGATCGAATTATTTAAGGAGTGGCTCCAACTACTTAACTTGCCCGTGATTCTGACCGAAGGGAACCACGATCGGCGCGCTTGGTTTTCCCGTCATAGATTCCCAATCGAGGTCACTCCATGTCTGAAAGTCGATGGGCTCATCGTCACCCACGAACCCGACGACCTCCCAGTAGGCGCATACGGTATCGCAGGCCACCTCCACCCAGGTGTTCGGATCAAGGAATCATCGCGCCAATCACTCCGTGTTGCCGGATTCTTTCTCCGGGACTCAGAGCATCTCATCCTACCCGCCTTTTCAGAATTCACCGGAATCCACCCCCTCAAAATCGTAGGCAAAGATCGATTCTTCACCGAAATTAATGGTGTAATCTCAGAAATTCCAGATGAGTTAATCCGGGCGTAACTGTCTTCCCCTTCGACGTAGGACCACAACACACTTCCAACTTCACTGGACAAAAAACCCCATCACTCGATTTTTGAGAAGAACGAGGGCCAGAGGAGCTTTGAGAGAGGTCTAATCAACCTTCAGCTCGATGATCTGTAGATGATCGATATTTCCTCCACTCGCTCCATTGGTGGCCAGCACGATTGAATTCCTTCCTTTTTGAAGATCAACGGTAGCAGCCATTTCTTTCCAATTACTCCATCCTCCTGTGTCAGGAAACGGAAGAACGGAGTGTTTAGCACCATTCACGATCAAACTGAGAGGCCGAGCACTCGCTCCGAGAGCGTAGCGAATCAGAATTTCGGCCGGGCCTTGTTGAGCACTCTCAACGGCCCACTCAATAGACTCTTTCTCTTTGTCAAAATCAGCATAGCAAGTCCCGGTATACCCATCGTTCAAGTTTGAGGTTCTAACTCCTTTCAGCTTGGCATCAGTAACCTGATAAACCGTTCCCCGTGGATTAATTACCTTAACCGGCTTTCCCGAGGCAGCCTTCTTCTTTGGCGAAGCAGTTCCGCTGACATGCAGCGGATCAGGAGGAGTATTTTCAAGCAGGCGATTCAGAGTGTAAGCGAAGTAGGAATTCGCCAACGATGTTCCATCAGCAGATTTCAATCCCTTGATCTTCACTTCGTGAATGTGCCAAGCCTTAAGCTCCTTTAGATGAATATCGACCATCTTTCCATCTTCTGAAATCTCAACCGATTTAACCTCTACTGGAGTGACATCCATTTGAGGAGAACCATAAGTTTTATGATATTTATAATAGTATCGTTTGAAGGGCCAATTCGCGACCTCTGCTGCAACCTTAGAATCTACTGGTTTGGTGAATGTAAATCGAAATCCCGTTTTTGTAAGCTTCATCGAAATCGCTTCAAAAGGATTTTCCCCGTCCCACTCAACACGCGAAATCCCCTCGCCACCGGCCCAAGTGTGTTTGGTGTGCCCGACATAGAGACTTCCATCCGGAGCCCACGCCATGCGATTGCAACCGCGCGCGAGCGCCCCCCCATCGATAAAGGGAACACAAGCTCCTTGAAGCTCCCCACCGACCTCTTCCAGCATCACCCGAACAATTCGGTTTGTGTTCATTTCCCCGACTAGCAGTTGCCCGATAAAAGGTCCAAACTTGGCGTCTGGAGAAATCGCAAGAACTTGGGTTGGAGAGTTCGCCATTGATCCATGAGGGAAAACGACCGCGGCGCGGGTCCGCATTTTGGCAAGATCCTTGGGATCGGCCTCCAGTGGAGCACCTTCGAATCCCGACTTCCAAGTCAGGCTAGCAGCATGGCCGTAAAAGCGCCCCTCCTTAACATGGAACAACTTGCTCGAACCAACCCAGTCGCCCTGATTATCAGTGACGAAAAGATTTCCTTCCAAGTCAAAACCAAGTCCGTTTGGAGTCCGATGACCGTATGACCAAGGAATCGTTTCTCCATCCTTTGTCAATTTCATCACACAACCACGAAAAGGAGTAGACGAGTGCATGCGACCCGGTCTTCCCCGCCGATCAAACTTTCCTCGAACAATCGGCCGAATCCCGTCTCCCGAAGAACCAGTGCCCAAAGAAAAAAAGTAGTTTCCCTCCTTGTCCTTCACCGGAGTGAAGTGGAACTCGTGATAATTTCCAGACATCCCAAATTCATCTGTCATCACCTGATGAAAATCAGCTTTTCCGTCACCATCAGTATCACTCACACGAGTTACTTCGGGGCGCTGGGAAATAACTAACGACGAGTTGGACTCGGCAATCACGCCGAGAGGATTGTGCAATCCTTCTGCAAAAAGCTGCCAACCGGAGGTTTTTGGATCATAAAAGAAAACCTCACCACTAGGCAGACAAACCACCATCCGCCCATCAGGAAGGAAATCGAGACCATCAATTTGCTTGGTCCCAAACTTCGACGGCGGATTAGAAATCTTAGTCACCTTGTAATTGGGGGATGTCCCGCCAAATGCGAGCTTCGCAGTCAATGACAACACGAGTAAGTAGATAAGCTTTTTCATTTCTTTGAACCTTCGGTTTGAGTGGTAGCAGGAGTAGCTGGATTCTTTTCAGTAAGAGTAAGATCAAACTCCACGGCCTGCTCCGCAGTGAGTTTTAGAGTCCCGTCTTGGGAAATAGTTCCAGCAGAACTTGAATAGCTCGCGGATCCGTCCGGAGTGAGCTTGAAAGTGATGGGAACTTTTGGAGAGACGAAGAACTTGCGAGTGATTCCCAAATTATTCTTCGAGGTCCGGATCAACTCCCTGATCTCGTAATCGCCAACCTTATAAATAAACTCAGGGTATCCCTGAACCAGTCGATATCCTTTATATTTCGGAGAAGCATCGACACCATCGATCTTGATCGGGAAATCAACCGTTTCCGTGGTATCATAGAATGGAATCTGTCTTGCCGTCTCTGCTAAGTGATCGTAATCCTCCGGCTTAAGCTTGCTAGATCGTGCTCGGTAATAAGGCAGTCCATTGAACTTTGCAACCGGCTTACCATTACTAGACCAATGCACTTGGTTTCCACGAATAAAGCCACCTTTCGTCCAAGCATAGCGCAAACGACATTCCCCCGCATCCCAGCAATAATAGTGGTTCCCGGGAAGAGCGACAGCAAAGGCCGCAGGCGATGCTCCGGGCATAAAAGTGCGGTAAACAACCGGCTCAGTTACGACCATCAGCGTGTCATCGAAATCTGGAGTGAAGGTTCCGTTTTTTCTACCCCTCTTCTTGTCAAAAGGAAAAGATTTTAGAAGAGATTCCGGCGTGTAAACAGCCTGCGGAAGCCCCTTCCTCGCCTTGGCAACCTGGGATGCTGTCACAGCCGCCCCCTTATTCCCCCAAGCATGGTTCACATAAGTGACAATATCAGCAATCTTCTCATCATCGAAAAGAAGATGGGGCGGCATTGCGGAATAATATCTGTCACCATTCACTTTAACCGGGCCAGCCATACCGCGCAGAACGATCGCAATCGTACGATCGGGATTATCTAACCAATCGCTCCCTGCCAATGGCGGAACCGATCCAGGCTGACCTTTTCCATCAGCCATGTGACATGCGATGCAGGAACCTGCCCCATCATAAAGGTCCTTGCCCTTCACAAAGGTAGCATCTTTCGGAGCAGCATAAGCGGATCCTACGATTAAAACTGAGAAAAGAGGGGTAATGATCTTCTTCATTCTTAGAGTCTTAGTTAAGGCCGATTATCATTCGACCAAGTAAAAAGAGCAACCTTCAGTTTCTCAACCACCCATAAAACGTTAAAATCATCGCTCTAATCACCCATCTTGATTGAGCTATCTCAAGAGGAACGTTAGGAATTGAGAGTGCACTCGCGAAGTTATCTCTTTCTAACCCTCGTTTCTCTTTTTTTTGGATCCGCTTCTTCAGCCGAACCGCCAGAAAAAATCCTATTTATTGGCAACAGCTACACGGGTGGTATTCGTGAAATGGTGACCGAGTTGATAAAGCAATCGCCTCACTCCCAAACACAAACCTCGTTTATCAATCCCGGCGGAAAAACTCTCGAGTTTCACCTCAAGAACAAGGGAACGGTCGATAAAATCAAAAACGGTAACTTCGACTATATTGTTCTACAGGATCAAAGTCAGTTTCCCGCACTCTTTCCAGAGCGATTTCAAAAAACTGCAGTCGCCTTTGATAAAATCATCGATCAATCCGGGTCCAAAATCGTCTTTTATGAGACTTGGGGCAGACGAGACGGTGATAGTAAGAACAAAAAACTATTTCCAACCTATGATTCGATGCAAAAAGCGCTCAGCAAAAGCTATCGCTCCACCGCTAAACAATGCGCGGCAGATATCGCCCCAGTCGGCTCGACTTGGAAAATTGTAAGAGAGAAGAATCCAAAACTTGGGAAAGAGCTCTATCGTAGCGACGGTAGCCACCCCTCCCCAAAAGGTGCTTATCTCGCTGCCTGCGTTTTCTACACCACCCTGTTCGACGAAGACCCCCGCAAGTTGGAATTCAACGGAAACCTGATTGCAGCCGAAGCCGAACTCATCAAGGAAGCAGCATATTCCACCAGAAAGAATTAGCTACGGGGCTCAGCTATGAAAACAGCCTAAGAAATGTCCCCCACAGCATTCAGCGAGCAATTCAAATTAGTGAGTAAGTCGCGATAGCTCATAATCTCATGAAGATTTGTATCTCGTCCCTTATACCACCGAGTTCTGGTGCAATTAGGCCGAAATCAAACCGCCTGAGTTTTCCCAGTTGTTGAAGCCCGATTAATCAGATGTCCATCGACCCTAGGCGATCGGAAGTGTCTTTTTTTACTCCCCGACTCCAAGGCAACGCGCTACTAGTAGTCTGTGCTTTTTGACAACCGCATTGCTGAACTCCGTGCCGAGCTCAATCGACACAACCAGCTCTATTATCAGGACGCCCAACCGGAAATTTCAGATGCTGAATACGACCGGCTTTTCCGCGAACTGGAGGACCTTGAAAAAGCAAATCCCGAACTTCATGATCCCAACTCGCCTACCCATCGGGTAGGCGGAGCTCCACTGGATACCTTCGAGCAGCGAGCGCATCTTCTCCCTATGCTTTCAATCGATGACCTTTTTTCAGAAGAGGAAGTCCAAGAGTTTTTTAAGCGGCTTCAGAAGGGCCTAAACCTGGAGGAAATCCCGCTCACCATCGAGCCAAAGATCGATGGTGTGGCCTGTTCCCTCGTCTATCGGGACGGATCACTTGAGTATGCCTTAACCCGTGGTGACGGGAGTCGTGGTGACGACATCTCACAAAATGTTCGCACCATTCGAAACATTCCTCTCAATCTTAAAAACGCGCCACCGCTCCTCGAAGTACGAGGTGAAGTTTTCATGCCCTCAGAAGGCTTTGCTAAGCTCAACAGCCAACGCGACGAAGCAGGAATCGATCCTTTTGCGAATCCACGCAATGCAACAGCCGGAACTTTAAAATCACTCGACCCCAAGGTCGTAGCCTCTCGACCCCTCGCCTTTCTTGCGCACGGCCTCGGCGCAAACGAAGGATCCGATATGGAGAGCGAAGACGATTTTCGTAAGCTCCTCGACAAATTCCAAATTCCTCGCAACTCACCGGTTTGGCATGTTCATACTTTGAACGAAATCCTGACAGCGATTCGTGAACTTGACGTCAAGCGCCACAACCTTGGCCATGGAACTGACGGAGCAGTCATAAAGTTACTCAATTTCAAGCAACGCGAAACCATAGGCTTCACCTCACGTGCCCCGCGCTGGGCCGCCGCTTTTAAATATCCTCCCGAGCAAAAGGAAACGCTTCTCAAAGACATTACGATCCAAGTTGGCAGAACTGGTGTCCTCACTCCGGTCGCCGAACTCGCACCGGTCTTCGTCTCTGGGACAACCGTTTCCCGGGCGACTCTTCACAACCAGGAGGAAATCGAACGCAAAGATGTTCGCATCGGAGATACCGTTATTGTCGAAAAAGCTGGCGAGATTATTCCTTCCATTGTTTCCGTGATTGTCACGAAACGCCCCAAGAACACCCCGCCCTTCCATCTTCCGATAGCTCTTAATCACAAATGCCCTTCCTGCGACGGCCCCATCGAAAAACCTGATGGATTCGTCGCTTGGCGATGTGTCAACTTTGAATGTCCTGCCCAGGCCGTGACCAGCATCACCCACTTCTCTGGACGCAAGGCTCTCGATCTCGATGGGCTCGGTGAGTCCGTCGCAATCAAGTTGGTAGAAACCAAACTCGCAGCCTCGCCCCTCGATCTTTTCTCACTCAGCGTCAATGATCTCGCCAATTTACTTCTCGACCCCGCCAAATCAGCCGATGGCTTGACAAAATCCAAGGAGCGCCGCTTTGGAGAGAAACGTGCAAATACCCTGATCAATTCTCTCATCAAAGCCCGTGAGGAAATGCCACTAAGTCGCTGGCTTTTTGCGATGGGAATTTCCCAAATTGGCGAGTCAGCGGCCCGGGAACTTTCACGGCTCCACGAAAAACTGAGTGAACTGCCCGAATCACAAATCGTCGCAGATCTCGCAGACCTCCCGGATTTCGAAGAACTTTCCAAATCAAAGCGAAAGAAAGAAAATCACCCCCAACTTCAGCAATATCAGATCGATGATAATCTTGGACCGGTAGCGGCTCAGCACCTGCGCACCTTCTTCCAATCCAAAGCTGGAAAAACTGTCTTAGTAAAACTCCGCGAGCTTGGTATCGATCCGAAGTCCGATAATTTTTCACCCGCTCCAACTGCTGTAACAGAAGGACTACTATTTACAGGAAAGACCTTTGTCATTACCGGTACACTCTCGGCTCCGAGACAAGAATTCAAAAAACTTATTGAGGACAATGGCGGAAAAGTCAGTGGCTCCATCTCTTCAAAAACCGACTTCCTTCTTTCCGGCGAAGGAGGCGGCTCCAAGCAGACTAAAGCCGAATCACTTGGCGTTCCCGTGATCGACGAAGTCGCACTCAACAAAATGCTCAAGTCCTAAATCTTACCATTCTCCTATTCCCAACTTTCGTCTCGTACTTACTTGCATTACGGAAGACAACCGTCATTTCCATATTCAACTAGGATATCACTCAAAGTGACATTGGTATCTATGGTCAAGAATTGATTGAAAACTACCGATTTAAAAAGATCGCCCGCAAAGTAATCACACCACAAGGCAAACTCTTTTTCAAGGTTCGGGCACAACAAGTTCAAGCAGTTCTCCGCTAAATCAGAACAATGAATTCGACAACCGGCCGAACTACTCTTCGAGAAGATCTGGCCGATTTTCCTTAGTTCGTTTAATGGCCATCTCAGATTTCCATTCCTCGATTTTGGAGTGATGCCCAGAGAGCAGTATTTCTGGAACCTTGAGATCTCGAAATTCTATTGGCTTGGTATAAGCCGGCGCCTCCAAAAGGTTGGGATCAAAGAAAGATTCATCCACTGCCGACCGGGCATCACCAAGTGCACCAGGAAGGAGCCGGACAATGGCATCCGTCACAACTGCTGCCGCGATCGCACCATTGGTTAAGACGTAGTCACCAATCGAAAGCTCCAAATCTACCAGTTCCTCGATCACGCGATGATCAACTCCCTCGTAGTGGCCACATACAAAGATCAAATGCTCTTCGCTTGAGAGCTCCCGGGCCTTGGCTTGTTTAAACACACTTCCTTGCGGTGTGAGCAGGATGACCTTGGATGTCTCCTGTCTCAGCTCCTCGATAGCAGCGAAAATCGGCTCCGGTTTAAGCAACATTCCCTGACCACCCCCACAAAGATAATCATCGGTTTTCCGATGCTTTCCTATCGCCCATTTACGAAGATCATGAGCGCAAACATCCACTAGATCTGCTTCCTGCGCACGTTTCATCATACTCTCTCCAAGAGGAGCCATCGCGATCTTGGGAAAAAGCGTTAGAATATCGATTCGCACAACTACTGAAGGTAAACATTGAGTCCGACACCCACTTTTTCAAGAGCTTCAATCAGTCCAGACGGAGGAAGTCTTTCAGGCAGACTCGCCTTTCCACGGACACAAGACAACAAAGGTCCTGCCATAGGAACAGATTCGAGCGAAGTATTCATATTTTCTATTCCACAATCACCGGGGTTCCGACACTTGCCGCTTGATAAAACCGAACTGCCATTTCTTTGGGCATTCTCACGCATCCGTGAGAGGCAGCATAACCTGGAAGGTGTCCCACGTGCATTCCGACACCGCCATTGAATCGCATAAAATACGGCATGGGAGCAGGTTCAAAAACCTGCCCCGGACTCGGCCGGTGCTTCCTCGTATCGGCATCATCATTTACAATCTCTCCGGTCGCTAGATCTCGAATAACCCCATAGAGGGATGACTCATGATCAATGTCCTTCTCAGTCACTTTGAAGGTTCCGGCCGAAGTGGCACGCGTTGAAGTTCCCGTCGAAATCGGGGACATCCCCACCACCTGGCTGCCCTTGTAAAAATAAGCCTTTTGTTCGTCCCGATTGATGCGGATTAAGGCAGGATCTTCAACAGCGTCGCCATCCCAATAGCCCCGTTCATGAGCCATCGGTTGGAGTTCGCTAGTCGGCGTCGCGGAACGGAAACCAGTGAGATAGCCACCTCCAGCCTCTTCTGAAACCGGAAGAACGCAGGATTGAACGAGAATCCCAATCGGGACTAACAAAAGTAATGCCTTCATAAAGTATTTTAGTTCGTCAAACTAATCCCAAAACACCACAGGGGTCAAGAGGAGGAATTCCGCCGGAGAAGGGCTACAAAGGCACCATCGGATTGATCTTTAAAAGGCAAGAACTGATCACTCTTCTCAAGCGAGAGGTCAGGGTGACTCTTCACAAAGCGAGTCACTAAATCGATATTCTCTTCCGGATCGATTGAACAAGTTGAATAGACAAGCCGTCCACCCGGTTTTAGGCACTTAATTGCTTGCTCCAAAACCTGGTTCTGAATCACGAGCAAATTCTCCAAATCAATTTTCTGAAGCCGCCATCGTGCATCCACGCGACGACGCAGCACTCCGGTATTTGAGCACGGCACATCAAGCAAGATGGCATCGCAAGCTTCGAGAAATTCTTCCGGTGGAGCTTTGGTCCAATCATGGCAAGACACTTCAGCGATTTTCACACCACATCGTTCAAGGTTTTCGTTAAGGCGCGGCAGTCGTTTCTCATTAGAATCCATGCAGATCAATCGCCCTTCATTCTTCATCAGCCCCGCCAAGTAAATCGCCTTACCGCCTGGTGCAGCACAGGCGTCCAGCACTATTTCACCTGGCTTGGGCGCCAGAGATTCCGGCGCATGTGCAGTCGAGGGATCCGTCACATAATAGTGGCCATTTTCTACCGCCTCCTTGGCGCTCTCCGGCTCCGGACTCCCTAAAGGAGGTGGATTCAAAAGATTGGGTCGGTAATAAGGCTCGGCGGGCAGATTATTCCAATCCATCAACGCCACCGCATCCTTCTGACCAAAGAGCTTCTTCCAACGTTTCCACAACCAGTGGGGATGCGAAAACTGAATCGGAAGTTCAACGTCGGGAAGCTCGCGTAAAAGCCTCATTCGACAGTGCGCGGCCTTCCGCAAAACAGCATTGATCAATCCCTGCACCGGCTTACGAGCACAGGCCACGGTTTCATAAATCGCGGCATGGTCCGGAGTGCGTAAAATGAGCAACTGAAAAAATCCCACCCGTAAAACATCCCTAGTTTCAGGATCTAGCTTCCCTTTTCGAAACATCCCTATCCAGTGATCAAGCAGACTTCGATTTCGCAAAACGCCCAGTAGAATCGTTTTAAGAAAGGCGCGATCCGATGACGACAAATGGTTACGCTCGGAGTGACGTTCCACAAGGGAGTCCGCATAGGCGTGCCCCTTCGCCCAAGCTCTCAGGGCAGAAACCGCAGCGCGGCGAACATTCTTATCAGACTTTGGCATAAGGCACCTACACTAGGAAATTGCTGCGGTGATTTGACACCATTCTTCATCAAGAGCCACTCCCGACGCCGGCATCTTCTTGCCAGCACGGTGATACCAATAAGACGCATTCCCAAGATCACCTTCCTCGCGATGCAAGTAGGCATGAATCCAGGCCCCATCAGGATCTGCAACATCCTGACAAAGATCATGTGAATCATCCCAGCGCCCAGCCTTGGCCAACCATAGAGCTTGTTGGCCAAGAGAGATTCCAGCAGGTGGTTCGGAGTCGGATTGCGCAGAGCTTGCAAGATCAACAGCATTCATGTCGGGAATGTCTTGCCAAATCCCGAGCAGAAAGGAAGTCGGAACTCGGTCAGTCGAGCGAGAATTTAAGCCTGAAATAGGACTTTGGGGTCCTTGGGGCAATCTCGAGCCCTTCAGGAACTCTGTCCACTTCAACCACTTCCCAATTTTTCAAATCGCTTGAGCTCTCAATTCCCATAGTCGCATCTGGCCGATTCGGAAGCATCCCAATTGGCCAGAGATACTTCCCATCTCTGGCAACCAACCTAAACATTGCTCTATCGCTGGCCAATCTTGGATTCGTTCCGAGCACATATTCTGACAGTTCGTCAAAACCATCACCATCCGAATCAGCCAAAAGATTAGCCTCGCCTCCCAAAAATAACGCACTCCAAGTATCGACATTCAAAAGCTCAGAAATCATCAATGTCACCGAGGAATTACTCCCTGCAACAAAGGCCGGATCTCCCGATGGTATCTTAATGAAAACCGTCTCGTCACCTTCGCTTATCAGATCAGAAATCACTCTAACCGGAATTTCCAGCGTAACCTCTGCCGCAGGGAGAACGGCTTGGAGATTGATCGCATAATCTTCCAAAAAAGTCGCACTTCCTAAAACCTCGAGCGGAATACTCAACGATGAGACAAGTGGCAGATTTGTTTCCAGTGCTACAATCGCAGCAGAATTTGGATAATTCTCATCGAGAACTCCACTTTTGAGAGCCAGCGTAACCTCGGGACGGTGGGGTTCGCAATCTTCAGCCAACATTTCCATTCTTACATTATCGATCCACCATCCACCGCGCGCCGAGGAAGCGTCATGAACCACTCGCCATCGGAATTGAACCATCTCGCCTGCCCATGCCACCGGAAGCTTAACCGAAACCGATGTGAAAACTTCGAGGATGCCTGACCAAGCTTGCTGCCCCATAATTGCAGAACCAAACCCTTCACGAATGCCACGGTTGTATCCTCCCGTCGCAATGACACTTGGATCAATCATCAGATCAGTCCACTCCCCTCCATTCCTTGAAACCTCAAGCACGGCCCCATCAAAGCCCGGTTCAAGACGATAGAGATGGCTAAAGACCAGGCTACCCCCACTGGATACCAACTCAAAGACCGGAGACAAAAGAGATGCCTCACCAGACGAATCACGCCCCGGAGCAAAGGCTGACTGCACCGGAGAATCCCAACGAGAAGAAACCACAGTCCATTCTTCACCCGATCCAGATGTATCAGAATTCCAATTAACAGGTAAATCATTCAATTTTTCAAAATCAACATTGAAGGCGACTGGTTGAGTCAACACTCCAACTTCGAATTCAAGAGTTTCCTTCAACAGCTCCCCTGACTCATCCTCAATCTTAAGGTCAATCATCAAGAACTCTCCGCATCTTCCAGTCGTTCCTACCACAACATCAATGATACCCGTTCCACCAGCATCCAGCCGTAAGGGTGCTGATCTAGTAAAGAGCACAGCATTATCCGATACCAAAAGACTGGTTGTAAGAAGCCCAGTATCTAGCTCTCCTTGATTCTCAATCTCAACCGCCAAGCGAATCGTCTCACCAGGATCCAAACGATCATTTTTAATCAATCCCGATTCTTCAAGAATTCTATGATCAAATAACTCTAACCTCGGCGCCGGCACCCTCGCCATCAGCTCTACCCCTAACTCATAGATCTGGGCTGCATTTGCCTGGTCGCCGGCGATCCTCAGATAAAAACAACCAGTCGCAGGCAAAGCAAATTGTTCAATTATTTCGGGCTCACCAAGACCTCCTGATGCAGCCTCAAAAATGATTGTTTCTCCGTCTTCGGCAAGGATTTGAACCGACAAATTATGAACCCTCGCAGAGTCAAATCTGATTCCTTGCGAGCAGCCATTCTCACTCTCCCCCCCCTCTAGATAAGTTCCTTCACCGGGAACAACTTTAACATTCAACCTTTGCCCAACTAGACCTTCAAAGCAGTAAAAGTCTCGATCTCTATCGTCATCAATACTCAACCTCAAAAAATTGATCCACGAACCTTCAACAAGATCTATTAACTTCGCAGCCTCCACCGTGTCGTTGTTGCGGAAGTCTCCATGTAATTCAAAGCGATCACCATAAAGACGCTGCAACGACTGGAACTCATCAAACTGCGGACCCCGAAAACTGGTAGTCAAACTTGGTTCCAGCAACTTAGTCCGATTAATGGGACACACATGCGCCAGCCCCAGACTGTGACCCAACTCATGGGTGATTGTATTGAAAAGACGAATCGAGTTACCAGAGGTAATCTGAAATATCCCGTCACTCGAATCGAAGATCATGTCTCCATGATCAGGCGGGAAAGCGATTGCTAGATTACCGCTGTTTCCATCCAAACCCCTTGCCGCAACTCTGATATCACCACGAATCCCCAATCCGCCCGGATTCGAAGACTCAACACGAACCCCATCATCGATTGCTTCATACACTAGGGTCAACCCACAGGTCCCTGCCATTTCTTCGAAAGCACTTTCAAAAATCTCGAACCACGGTTGATCTGCGGCAGGTCCATCCACCGAACCTCCATAAATGGAAGCCATCCAGGCTCGAAGATTGGATCCAGTCGCGGACTGATTTATCAAACCCGGTGTTGAAGTACTGTCAGGGACAATACTCCACGTGATGATCGAAGCATCACCCTGAACACCAAAAGTAAAGCCATCTGTTGCCGTCTTGGCCCATCGTCCTTTGGGCTGGAATTGATCGGCAGAGACCCTATATCCGCCCTCCCGCAAACCAGTGATTTTTTCAACCTCATGATAAACTGCAAGCTTGGCCTGCAGAACATCTACATCCCAACATAACCAAGGTTGATCTTTTCTCGTCACCGACCTTAGGTGCCCCAGATAACTCTTAAGATGCATCATCTCCGGTTCACAAAGTTGAGATAGAAGTTCGGGATCCAGCGAATAAAAAGAAACTTCCGGCACAGTAACATTTTTGAGCTCCTGATGAAACAACCTAGAACGCTCGGGCTGGGTAATTGAACAAGTCATTGGCGAAATTTTAGGGGTCCACCCTCTTCCTCTCTCCCAAGCCACGGGAGATCCCAAACCTCCAATCTTCTTGACCTCCAACGGAACATCGTCAGGTGTTGATCCGCGATTGTTTCGCGCTCTATCCAGCCCCAAAAAACAAACAAGCAACAAAGGAAATACCAACACGATCACTCGCTGTAAAACGGTGGTTGACATCCCTCGGCTCACCAAAAAAAGGTAGCACTTCTAGACAAGATCGTCATCTAGGAAATCTCATGGTTGTCAGATGACAAACTCCATGATCATGTCTACCCAAGTAATGAGCGAAGAAAACATCGACCCGATCGGACGTCCGCGAGAACCCCGCCACCCCAAAATAAAAAAAGTCCTCAAACCTTTTTTGGCGGGAATGGCCACCGTCGTCCCTATTTTGGCAACCGGTTGGATTGTAGTTCTCGTCTTCCGTCTCCTTCACAAAATCGGCCTCGCCATCATCATAGGCATCCTTAAGGGGATCAATCTTCTACGTGGAGTGCCCGAATCTGAGAAAGGCGCTTGGTCGATTGAGGGGTTCCCAGGTGACGACTTTCTCTGGCTCCTCATTACCCTCGCTCTGCTTTTCGTAGTGGGAATTGCTGTCACAAACCGGCCCGGTAAGAAAGCGAGCAGCTGGATCGATGATTTTATTATCCGCATCCCTCTTCTCGGATTTATCTATGCTACCATCAAGCAATTCGTCGATTCCGTCCGAAATCTGGGTGGACCTCAAAAGTTTAAAGGAGTCGCCTATGTCGAATACCCCAGCCCCGGCTGTCGGCTTATCGGCTTCATCACCGGAAATTTCGTTGATCCGCAGACTGGCAAGGGAACAACTTCCATCTTCATCCCGACCTCGCCCAATCCTATGACGGGATTTGTAGTCCTCATGGATGACGAGAAAGTCTTTGCAAGTGAGATGACACTCGAAGAAGCGGGGAAAATGATTCTCTCCGCCGGGCTCGTAGCTCCAGCATCTTACTCCGGAGGCGGCAACGATTCAGAGGACAATAATGACAAGCCTAGGAGGTCGCCTTTCGAGCCCTAAGCCCCTGAAGTCGCTTCCCCTCCGCTTCCCACTGAATTTGAAAATCGGTCTTGGGATAAAAGAAGGCATCGTTAGGCCAAGCCAAACTTTCTAACCCGGAGTATTCTGCAAGATGTTCCTGGCTCCACTCAAAATATTCGTCGTGGTCCGTTTTAAACAAAAGTTCCCCGCCTGGCTTTAGCACCCGCACGACCGAATCAAGGAAAGGGTTTTGAAAGAGCCGACGACGATGATGCTTGGCCTTTGGCCAAGGGTCCGGACAAAGCAAATGAAGACGGTCGACACAAGACTCCGGCAAAAGCCACTCCAGAGTATACAAGCTTTCCAAGCGAAGGACTCTGACATTTTGAAGACCCCGCTTCTCAGCTCCGCGGCAGACTTTTCTAACACGTCCCAAAAGCCTCTCAACAGCCAAAAAGTTTCGATCGGGATAATACTCTGCCATCTCTAGGGTAAACTTTCCATCGCCGCATCCGAGATCGATTTCTAGCGGGCAATCCGTCACAAAATAATCGCTGATTTTTATTTCCGAAAAATAGTCTTTCGGGACCAGTTCATTGGGCTCCCTTGGCCTGACAAATTTTCCTCTAGTGACCATTTTACTGAATTTTTTGAAACACTCCGCTGTAGCTTAAAAAAGAAACTTGTGGGTCAGTGGTGCGAGCATCGAAACGGCGAATCAAGGTCGCAGGATTGACCTGCGGATTGTTGGTAAACCGACTTGAATCGAAGTGTAGGGAGAATTGCTCGGCATTTAAGGGACCGGTAAAACTTGTAATCTCTAAAACACCTAAATACGGACTGCGTGAAAAATCGTAAGTCGCAGCAAAATTACCCGCCCCAACAGAACGGACCACTCGAGGATCATCCCCGACGACGTTCTGCTCAACATTCATATCAATCGAATAACTTCCCCCGGTCCCCCCTTCGTTGAAGATCATGTTCAATTTACCTCGGTCCGTACCCGAAGTCGCACTCAGCAAGAGACGGGCCTTCTTTAGCGTCATCTCTGCGGAAGGCCAAGTCGGCATAGAGGTTGAAAACCCCCTAAAGAAGGTCTTAGGAGCAAACCCAAGGATATCAGTTAGATTGATTCTTTCCGGGGAGGTTTGACCCGGAGGTTGAGCTTCGATGGTTCCACCCAAATACGACCTAAGATCAGAGGTCGAGTAGAGAGAATTCTGGCTCTTAGGTCGAAGTGGAATCACCAATTCTAAAGCATTTTCATTTTGCTCAATCGATAACGGAAGAGTTTCGATTTCACCGGGCAAAAATCCCTGATGATAACCCTCCATAAAAGCATTTGCAGTAATCCCGCCACGGCGAAACGTAATATCAAGAATCACCATCTCTTCATCAGGAGTTCCGGTAATGTCACTAGGGGTATTTGCAATACTTCGCACCACATTTAATCCAGGGATATTCGCAACTTGGCCAAAGGCGGTGTATTTTCCGTTAAAGGAAGGGACAGCGATCGAAGTTATGAAAAATCTACTCCCATTCCGATTCGGAGCTACGGTATCCATCGCTAGAACCCCCGCTACGTTAAACGGAAAGCCAAAAGGATTACCTAAGTTGCTTGAATCGCGAACCAGCTCATCTTGGAATTGATATCCCGGATGCTCCAAAGGGTCGTTTGTCATGCTTCCAGAAAAAAAACGGACACCTGTTTCAACTCGATTGACTCGCATCGTTTGATACATCGGGGCTTTCTTCACCCTAAGTTCCCGAGCATCCAACCACGGCCGCGGATATTTCAACGTGATCCGATACTTCGTTGGGTTAGAGCTTATTTGCTGCAATCGGATACGGTCATGACCCGTGATATCGGCATGGTAATTTGGTAAGGCAAAGCCCTCAACTCCACCAATGTAGGTGTTACTCTGAAAGATCGCATAGAATCCCCTCATAGTGGGAGTCGACTCGATTCTCTCGACCCGCAGCGGAAGCCTCGCAACATCAGATTCAATCGTCGGACGATAATACGATTGCGTATAATGCGCCGCGTTCTCCAAAAATGGCACCCCCGCCGGGGTCTCCAAAATATCGTCGGGCTTCCCTGCCAACTGGATGAAATTAGCCACCGCCAAAGGAGAGTTCACATAATCCAGAGAAACCGTGAAATCTCCCTTAGTGGTTCGAAAGTCTGCGGCGATAAAATCGGCCCTTGCAGAGGCCAAACTAAGCCAAATAAACACGATCCCCCAAAAGAAAATCATGGGTTTTCAAGCGCTGGTGTAAACTTAAATGGACGATTGAAAGCTCCAGAACTATTCTTTCTGCCCTCAAAACCTCCATTTACCTCGGAATGGAAGGATAAGACTCCACTTAGAGATTCAAATGATCCCGTTCCCGCAGGAGATGAAAACTCACAATTAAAGTTCAAAAGAGGAATGAACTCCCCATATGAGCGCCCCCTAAAAAAGACTCCTGTCTCTGGAAGAGAGACCTCAAATGCAAAAGAGGTTAGGTCCCCGGAATTTCCGTCACTATCAGCCCAAGTTCCCGCACCCTCCCCATTTGATATAATAGTGATCGAACTCCCATCAGGATTGACAAACTCGATCTTGGTCCCGTCTTGATCAAGAGTCGGCAAAGGATGAAACAACTGGCTGTAATCGACGATGGTATGTCGGTAAAAAAAACTTGGTTCGTTAACACCTGTGATATTCAGAAGATACCCTTCTTCTTGATCGGCACTTAACATTATCGAAAGTAAAGGGAGAGAATCCAGTTTAGTTCCAGCAAATAGAAGATAATCATGCAAAGCCTCTCGCTTAAATCTTAGCGTGAAAACGTCATCAGCCCCTGTCCGGACGGGAAATGGTTGGACCGGCTCCTTAACGATATAAGGCATCCTAAGAGAAGGATCATTAATGTTAAAATCAGCCAGCGAAGAACCACTAATTGTCACCGACGTCATTATGAGCGGGGTGTCCGGTCTCTGGTTGGTCACTGGAAACTCTACGACTGAAGTAAAGTTATCAATGAGAGCCCGACTCTCGGGGTAGACATCATCACTGATCACCTCCCCAAAAACCGAGTGCTTGTCATCAAGGTGACCAGCAGCTTCGAGAGTGATGAAAAACTGTGAGCCAAATGTATTCGGGTTCGAGCTCTTGGCAGTCGAAACCATGTAGCGACCGGAATGCCTGAGATCGGGATGGAATTGATCTTGCGTCACATATCCGGGCCCATTCTGACCTGTTCCGGTAGGGTCGCCACCTTGAATGACAAAGTTGTGAATCAGGCGATGAAAAATAATCCCATCATAATAGGGCACTCCGCTTTTCACGTCTTTGCTTACCGGATCGATCCAATCGCGTTCACCCGTGGCCAAACCAATGAAGGCAGCGACCACCCGGGGTACCTTTTCATGCTCAAGCCGTATTCTAATCGTCCCCAGAGGAGCATCCCCCTGACTTACCGCAATATCGGCAAAAATCTCCCCTCGAGCCACCGACATCGCTAGCACCAAAGTTAAAAATAGCATTCGCATGGACATAAGTTAAGCTCAGCGAGCTCAAATTGAAATTCCCTTTTCGAAGACTTGCTCTAGTTTCTAAGCAGTGAAGCACAGTGCTGAACCTATCCTCTTTGATCTAGATCAAACCATCATTCCGTGGGACACCCAACTGGTCTTTCGATGCTACGTCCTTAAAAAGGAACCCGCACGCCGTCTTCTCACTCTCATCTTTCTCTGCTTTTTACCCCTCAATAAAGTCCTTGGAGCAGGTAGAATGAAACGCGTTTTTCATTCCTATCTTTGGGGAATGTCCCGCTCGAAGTTGCATGAACATGTTGAGGGATTTCTCAATGAATGGCTCCCAAAGCTCCCCTACCCCGAAATTCTGAAAGAGATCGCTTACTACAAGGAGCAAGGAAATCCATTAATCCTGTCGTCTGCCAGCCCTGAACTTTGGGTTCAAGGAATTGGGCTTAGGTTGGGGTTTGATCGAAGCTATGGCACCTTATTTAACTGGAATGAGCAAGTTTCCCTCTTTCCAGAAATAATCGGAAAGAATCATAAAGGCAGAGAAAAAGTTCTCCGACTAAAAGAAGCTGGTATCACTGACGGACTGGCGGGCTTCACCGACTCGAAAGCAGACCTTCCCCTTCTTCATCTTTGTAAGGAAAAGACCCTCGTAAATCCACTTCCAAACATGCGGAAAATTGGAGAGAAAAATAATTGGCGTATCCTTGAACTAGAAAAGCCCTGGAAAGATCGCTTATCTTTTGGAATCGGCTGCGCCCGCCAACTCTTTGGATTTTGGAGCCCATGATCCATTGCCTCCATGGAGCGGTTGGAAGTTTCCAAGCTTGGGAAACATTAAGCCAAGATCTGGGTGAATCGGTTAACTCTCTCGATCTTTGGCGCTTCTTTGATCATTCCACACCCACTCTCTTTGAAGCCGGTAAATTGATCTGTGAAGGCGCAGGATTTGGCGACGTCGTTCTCGGCTATTCGATGGGGGGAAGACTCGCTCTCCACGCACTCATTGCAAAGCCTGAAAAATGGAAAGCCGCCATCATAGTTAGCGCTCATCCGGGCCTGTCTTTAGGGATAGAAGAACGTAAAGAGAAAGACCGCGAATGGGCGAGATTTTCAAAGCAAAATTGGCCATCTTTCCTTCATCACTGGAATAATCAAGACCTCCTCTTATCATCCCCTAAAACATTACATCAAGCCGATATCAAAGACCAAGAGTTCGTCTCTCAAAGCTTCCTTCATTGGTCGCTAGGAAATCAGAAAGACCTTCGGTCAGATTTACCTAAGATCACCTGTCCAGTTCTCTGGATCACAGGAGGCCTTGATCCAAAATTTACAGCACTCGCAGAGGAGGCAACTGCACTACTGCCAAACAGTGAGCACCTCATTGTGCGAGGGTCAGGTCATCGCGTTCCTTGGCATCAACCCGACAAATTTTTCACCTTAGTGCAAACTTTTCTGCAACGCAATGCTTCCCTTTAATCCTTAGCAACCCCCACTGAACCACCCTCAATAAACTCCGCGTTGGCAAAACTTTTCACCAAATCCTCTTTCCCGCGACTGATCTTATCAGCCCACCGAATGATCCGACGAACAATCGGCCGTGAACGCCAAGTCATGTGGGCAATAGTGGGATCACACCAAGCAAAGGTTGGATCTGGATCGGAGCAGATAAGCGAAACATCATCGGGAACTTTTAGCCCTCGATTCGCTAAAAACTGTTGGACCGCTGCAAACACCGGGGCCTCCTGAATGATGAGAGCTGTTGGAGGTGTCACCTTGAAAAGCGAATCCAGACAAGATAAGAGGCTCTCTTTTTGATCACTCCAATCCGGCAGGTGATAGTCCCCAATTTCAATTCCCTCTTTTTCCAAAGACTCCAGAAAAGTCTGCTCCGAATCGCCCGGAACCGGTTTCCGCCTCTGGCTTTTTGCTAGCAAAACTATTCTCCGATGACCAAGTCTGATAAGAGCGCTAACACACTCACGGTAGGCTGGATTTTTATTCGGACCAGCCCCTGCAAAACGTCGATCACGTGAACCCCCAAAAAGTGTGAAAGTTGGGAAGTCCTGACAAGCAAACCAGTCGAGAATTGATTTAGAACCCGCAACAACAATCCAAGCATCTGCTTCAGTGGTCTCCACCAGCCGACCTACACGATTCGCATCTAAAGAAAGATCAACCAAAGACTTCGAAGCAAAAAAAGGAGCATGCCCGGCCTCCATCAACATATGCTGGATCTCAAGAATGTAATCGATCCGCTTATCGGACATTTCATAAAGAAGGATCCCAAGTGTCAGCGGCGCCGGACTCCGGTCTTCCGGCAAAAAACCAATCAAGCGTTTCCGGCCTGCCCCCTGTGGAATCAAAACTCCCTCTGAATCCAATTGCTTCAGCGCCGCATCCACGGTCTTCCGATTAACCCCCATTTCCGCAGCTAGGCTGGGCACCCCCGGAATCGAATTCATCCATCGCCCACGCAAAAGCTCTCCCTTAAGATGGTCTGCGACTTGTTCAGAAGGTGAAAGAATCCTGAGAGGAGGCATACCAAAACCTACCCACTGGCGGGCAGGTGTCCAGTTCCTATTCAATTCGACCATTTAAGCGTGAAACAATCTTTTCAATCAAAGGAAAGTTCACCCCTCATCTTTCGTAATCACACATGTCATGATGACAAAATTTATACTGTTGCCTGCCTTCCTAATTCTATCTTCTCCACTCCTATCGGCTGCTGGCCCCAAGGTCAAAATGACCCAACCCGACTTCACGAAAGGCGATTCAATTCCTTCGGGAGCTACGCACGACTGGAATCTCGGATCCACCGGGGCCCGTGGTTGGATGTTCAGCGAAAAAATGGAAACATCCACCGCCCGACAAATTGCCATCACAAAGGTCGCCCCTGATTCTCCTGCCGATGGTCCCCTCAAGGTAGGTGATGTAATTCTTGGAGTCGGAGGCAAGAAATTCTCCTATGATCCGCGGACTGAGTTCGCCAAAGCACTTACTGTAGCAGAAAACAAATCTGGACTCCTAAAGGTTTTACGATGGCGCGATGGCAAGAGCGCAACAGTCTCACTCAATCTTACCGTTCTTGGAAGCTACAGTTTAACCGCACCCTACAACTGTGCTAAATCCAAACGAATTCTTGAAAGAGGATGCGAACAGCTGGCTGAAAAAATGTCGAATTCCGTAAACCGCCGACAGAATCCAATCATCCGCTCTCTCAATGCCCTCGCCCTTCTCGCGAGCGGCAATAAAACCTACCTTCGCATTGTCAAAGAAGAGGCTGAATGGGCTTCGAACTACAAAGCCGAATCTATGGCCACTTGGTATTACGGTTATGCCATCACCCTGCTCGCCGAGTATACCATGGCAACCGGAGACAGATCCTTCCTTCCCGGCCTCAAACGACTGGCCTTTGAGGCTTCCGAAGGCCAGAGCATCGTGGGATCGTGGGGGCATAAATTCGCAGGAGAGGACGGGCGCCTCGTCGGCTACGGTATGATGAATGCCCCCGGCCTTACTCTAACCAACTCGCTGATTTTAGCCCAGAAGGCCGGAATCACCGACCCCAAGATCAGAATCGCTATTGAAAGAAGCACTAAGCTTCTTCGATTTTACATTGGCAAAGGTGCTGTCCCCTATGGCGATCACCAACCCTGGTATCAAACCCACGAAGACAATGGTAAATGTGGCATGGCCGCAGTCCTCTTCCATCTCAACAACGAACCGGAGGGAGCAGAATTCTTCTCCCGCATGAGCCTCGCCTCACACGGATCAGAAAGAGACACCGGCCATACCGGAAACTTTTTTAACATTCTCTGGTCACTTCCGGGCATTGCACTCTCCGGGCCACACGCTACCGGAGCGTGGATGAAAGAATTTGGCTCTTGGTATTTTGATCTAGCTCGAACTCACGAGGGAACCTTTGTGCATCAAGGACCACCCAGTGCCCGCCACGATAAATATGCGAACTGGGACTGCACCGGAGCTTACCTTCTCGCCTACGCACACCCTCTTAAAAACCTTTATATCACGGGGAAATCTAAGCCTTCCATTCCCCAACTCGACTGTCATCAAGCTGCCGACACAGTTGCCGATGGTCGAGGGTGGTCCAATAAATACCGCAACGCAACCTACGACAAACTCGACGAAAAAGATCTTCTCAAGCTTCTCAGTCGCTGGTCTCCGATTGTCCGCGAAAGAGCAGCCATGGCCTTGGGGCGCAAAGGGTTAAGCCCTAATAAAGAATTCATTCGAATGCTCGGATCAAGTGATCTCGAGACCCGCTACGGCGCTTCTCAAGCTCTTGCCCATACGAAAAACCCAAGCCCCGAAGCTATTAACGCTCTTCGTAGAAACCTCGATCATAAAAATCTTTGGCTACGAATCGAGTCGGCCGAAGCCCTCGCGAAAATAGGTAAGCCTGCGATGTCGGCTCTTCCAAAGCTTCTCACCCTCTTAGCGCAGCCCCCCTCCGAAGATGATCCTCGCGGTATGGAGCAACGCTACCTCAGCTTTGCAGTCTTCGGTAAAATGCTTCGCAACTCACTTGATGGTGTCGACAAAAACCTTCTTCATAAAGCCATCGCAGCAACTTTGCAAAATGAAGATGGTCGGGCGCGAGGCGAGGTCGGACGAGTTTACGGCAAGTTAACTTATGAAGAGATTAAACCCTTACTCCCTGCTATCGAGAAAGCTATCAAGACCCCCTCTCCCAGCGGTGTCATGTTCGCTAGCGGGATTCGACTTTCCGGACTCGATATTCTCGCGAAACATCGCATCAAGGAAGGGATGCCTCTTTGCTTCGAAGTGATGGAGATTCAAAAATGGGGCAAGGCTGCGCGGATTCCAAGATGTCTTAAAGCTCTCGCTAGCTATGGCGGTGCTGCTAAGCCAATACTCCCAAAGCTAAGGCAGCTCGAAAAAGATCTTCTCGCCCATCGTGAAAAACGAAATCTTCAGCAGATCATCAACACTGTCGGTCAGCTCATTCAAAAAATTGAAACCTCGAAGCATTCTCCCAAGTTACGTAGTATCAGTTAGATGAATTTTCTCCTTCGCAGCATTTTTAGTCTCGCCTTAGCCGGACCTCTTTTGGCTGATGGACCAGAAATCGATCAAAACGCCCTGAAAAACCTAAAACTTCCTGGCGTCAGCATCAACCTGGAAGCTAAAGCGGTTGACGTGACTTCCACGGTTACCCTCGTTGAAGGCTCTCTTGAATTTATTGCGTGCACTAAGGGCACCAAGGAACACGAGGCCATTGTTGCTGTGCAGGCCAAGCCTAGCCATATCCACACCGCTCTTCTTCTTCTTGGAGCAAAAGCAGGTCACCCCGCGATTCGTAAAATCGTGGGAGAGGGCGACGACCAACGTTGGATTGATCTCCCGCCTAAGGGTAGCCACGTCACGGTGTCATTGGTGATACCCAACCAAGATAATAACCCAACCGAACTCCCGCTTTCCGACTTTGTCCATCGCCTTGACGATGCAGGAGAGCCTGACAAGGCTGAAGCAAAAAAGCGCCTCAAGGTTTTTCTCTTCGCAGGCTCACATCTTATTGGTCAGGAAAATGCCCCGAAAACCTACCTCGCCGATCAAAGCGGAAGTGTCATCAGTCTTTCGACCTTCGGCGATGAACTCCTCTGCCTACCTCAAATCTACGGACACGAAAACCACGCCCTACGATGGGAGGTAAACCCCACTCACCTCCCTAAAATTGGAAGCCAGATTATACTTAGAATCAAACCGACCGGATCAAAAGTCCCTCCGAAAAAGTAACCCCGCTTTCTCCCACACCTTTTCGCCAGTCACCCCTCAAAACTTAGATGAGACCAACAGTTAAAGGGACGACTCAGCGAGAATTCGCTCCACCGGCAAGTTCTTGAAATTTTTAGCTCATGAATTGGAAAATCTTCGCTGCTGGGAAACCCGCTCTGGCTTATGCCAAAAGTGGAATCGAGGAATATCTCAAACGATTAAAACGGGGGAGCAAAGTTGAAATCTTCTACCTTAAGACCGGAAGCTCTGAGTCTGTCTCGTGCAATCTTCTTGAGCGTTCAAAAGACACTTTTCGTATCGCCCTCGATGAACGAGGCCAAGCCTGGAGCACTAAAGATTTGGTGGAAAAGATCAACAGCTGGGAAATGGATCCAAGCATCAAAACCATCTCCCTCCTCATCGGAGCTTCTGACGGCCACACCAGAGATCTCAGGAGCCAAGCTAATGCGGTCTGGGCTCTCTCCCCTCTGACACTGCAGCACGAACTTGCCCTAGTTGTATTACTGGAGCAAATTTATCGAGCTTACAGCATCAAAAGAGGGGAACCCTATCATCGATAATTCAGGGATACTACCAAGCGACAGGGTCGAGCCCGTAGTAGTTTTTTAACTGGAGATACAATTGAGGATAATCCCGTTTCAGTTGTTTGGCTTTCTCAAAAAATGTTTCGGTCGCCACCGAAAAAAACTCGGCAGGATTCGTAGCCCCATATGGATCCATCACCGTCTTACGACCTTTGTCCAAATCCTGGCAAAAGTCCTCATAAGCATCAGAAAAGGCGTGGGCCCAATTCCCAACCGTATCTCGATTCTTTAGTAGGGGCAATCCATCGGCGTGACGATTTTCTTGATCGAGTTGGTGCGCAAATTCATGAATGACAACATTCCGTCCGTCACGTTCATCTTCGCCACCCCGCTGAACACTGCGCCACGAAAGAATCACCGAACCCGATTCCCAACTTTCTCCCAAACGGACTGTTTCGTCGCCATCCTTACGACCACCAGAAAAGGCTTCTGGGTAAATCAAAACCGTCCGCAGCTTTGAAAAGAACCGGTGATCACGCCCAACCAAAAGCAGAGCCGCTTGCGCCATCACGACCACTTTCATTTCACGACTTATTTCATCAAGATTTCCACAGGCTTCAAAATTCTTCTCGGCGATCAGAACCTGAATTATGGGCTCCAAGCAATTTCGAATTTCAAGAGGTATTTTCTTATAAAGGCCAAAGTGATCCTCAAGAAAACCAAGATCTTTATTAGTCAAAGGCTCGGCCTCCAGCAGCGCTTTTTGCTTCAACCGTTTTTGGCTCCCAAACGCCCAAACGGCAATACAGATAATCACCGCCAGCCAAACCAACCACAGAACACCATTCATGGGTCAAGGCTAGAGCATTCTGGGGCAGAACAAGAACAGAATTTTAGAGCGTTTGTTTCTTCAAATAACCGCCACCGCAAAATACTGCTCCGCTATCCTAAAAGAAAAAGCTCCATCCCGCCGAGACGGAATGGAGCTTAAAAAGGTCGAAGAACTTTAACGAGAGTAAAGCTCAACGATAAGCTGGAGATTAACGGGTGGGTCGACATCTTCCTTCTCAGGGAGACGTGAGACGGTTCCTTCCATTTTCTCGCGATCTAAAGTGAGCCAGTCCTGAAGAGGAACCGACTGCGTCAAGTCAAGCATACGAAGTCCAAGCTGTTGCGACGAAGCGCGGTCACCAATCTTGATGACGTCCCCTGCGCGAACCTGATAGGACGGGATATCGAGCTTCTTGCCATTCACAGTCACGTGACCGTGGTTGACGAGCTGACGAGCCGCGTTCCTGGAATTTCCAAATCCAAGACGGTAGCAAACATTGTCGAGACGAGTCTCAAGAAGAAGCAAGATGATGTCGCCGGTAATTCCACGGCGGCGACTGGCTTCCGCGAAGTATCCACGGAACTGCTTCTCAAGAACACCATAGATGAACTTGAGTTTCTGTTTCTCGCCGAGAGCGATTGCATAGTCGGACTTTTTACGACGTCCGGAGCGGAGTCCGTGAGGACCTGGAGGGTAATTACGACGCTCGAGAGCTTTCGATGGCCCAAAAAGGGGCACTCCGAAGCGACGATTAACTTTATCTTTTGGGCCGGTATAACGTGCCATTGATCTGTCTTTCTAAAGTTTAGGGTTGAGAAGAATTAGACACGACGCGCCTTCTTAGGACGGCATCCGTTATGAGGAATTGGAGTAACATCACGAATCCCACTAATTTCCACACCGAGACCTTGCACGGCACGAACAGCAGATTCACGTCCGGCCCCCGGTCCCTTTACGCGAACCAAAACCTGTTTGAGGCCATGGGACATCGCCTGACGGCAAGCATCCTGGGAAACAACCTGTGCGGCATAAGCGGTGCTCTTACGAGATCCCTTAAAACCCATCTTTCCGGATGAAGACCATCCGATAGTGTTTCCACGCTCGTCAGTGACTGTGACGGTAGTGTTATTGAAGGTCGCAGTAACATGAACGATCCCCTTGGTCACGTTCTTGCTCTTTTTCGACTTATGGACCTTGACCTTGTCAGGATCCTCTTCTCCGAGAAGCTCCGCAAAAATATCGCGCTTCTTCTCTTCCTTCGGTGCCGGGGCATCTTCGCCTTCGGCTGTGTTTTCACCCTCAACAGGAGCATCACCTTCAGCTGGAGCATCGGTGGCTTCTGGGGCTGCTTCTTCAGCAGCCGCCTCAGGGGCTGGAGTTTCCGCAGGGGTCACTGCATCAGCAGCTTCGACCTCGGTCTCCTCATTTTTGTTTTCTTCTTCAGCCATATTAATGGAATGGAAAGTCGTCTCAGGTCACCAAGGACCTTAGTTCATAACACCAACGGTGCGGCGCTTACCCTTGCGAGTGCGGGAGTTTGTGCGAGTGCGTTGACCACGGACCGGAAGCCCACGCTTGTGACGGATGCCACGGTAGCAGTTGATAGAGGACAGGCGCTTCATTTGGCCCTGCTTCTCACGACGAAGGTCTCCTTCGATAAGGATTCCCTCATTTTGGATCACCGTTGCGATTTTCACCAGCTGTTCTTCGCTCAGTTCACCAGTGCGAATGTCAGGGCTAACGCCTGCGTGATCGAGAATCTTCGAAGCAGTCGAGGGTCCGATGCCGAAAATGTAAGGGAGAGAGGCTTCAATACGCTTCTCATTGGGAATGTCTGTGCCGAAGAGTCGTGCCATGATGGTAAATGTTCAGAAAAACCCGAAAAAATGCCTGATGCACCGTTACGGGGACGGGTTCTGTATCAAAGATCCCCTCGCTGGCAAGAGGAATTCAGCAATTTTCGTGGATTAAGACGATTTACTTTAGTTCTCCTAATCACTTTTTCGAATATGACACCTAGAACCTCTTCACGACCTTTGATCATACCTTAGAAAAGGCCATGAAAATTCGCCGGCAAAGTGCCAAAACTCGGCAAAATAATAAACCACTACCGACCTATCCATTTAAGTTAGGCCGGATAAATTATGAGAAACGGTAAGAAGTGTCCTGAAAGAACGATAGAGCTCCAACAGCTCAACGTCCTGTCACAGGGCCTATCTCCCCTCTCACCCATACGAGCCACCTCTCATTCCTGAGACCGCTATCATGCAAGCACCCCTTTCTTTACCTCTCCATGAACATCAGTTAGCCTAAACTGCCTTCCTTGATAGCGGAAGGTCAAACGCTCGTGATCAACTCCCAATAAGTGAAGGATCGTCGCGTTAAAATCATGCACGTGAACAGGATCTTTAGCGATGCCATAGCCAAGTTCATCGGTCTCTCCGTAAACGTGTCCCCGCTTAGTTCCCCCGCCCGCCATCCATACCGTGTAAGCCTCCTTGTGATGATCCCGGCCCGCTTTACTTATTTTTGAACCATCACCAGAGGCCCCCTGAGCCATCGGGGTTCGTCCAAATTCGGAATTCCACACAACAAGCGTATCTTCAAGAAGGCCACGCTCTTTCAAATCCTTGAGCAAAGCAGCAATCGGCTGGTCCACCTGTTTAGCCTTTTTCGGAAGATTATCGAAGACTCCGCCATGGTGGTCCCAGCCTTGATCAAAGAGCTGCACGAATCGCACACCACGCTCCACCAATCGACGAGCCAGCAAACAATTGTTCGCGAAACTGCTCTCGCCGGGCTTCGTCCCATACATTTCATGAATATGCTTCGGCTCACTCTTAATATCCATTAGCTCTGGCACGCTGGTCTGCATCCGATAAGCCATCTCATACTGGCTAATTCGAGTCGCGATCTCAGGATCCCCAACATCATCCAACGCGACCTGATTAAGGTCCTTTACCGCATCCACTACCAACTTTCGATCAAGATGAGACACCCCATCCGGGTTGGAGAGGTAGAGCACTGGGTCTCCTTTCGAACGAAACTCCACTCCTTGGTGAATTGTTGGAAGGAATCCACTCCCGAAAGCACTATTTCCGGCTCCGAGAACCTGACCGGTAATTAAAACGACGAATCCGGGTAAATTTTGGTTCTCACTCCCCAATCCATAACTCGCCCAAGACCCGATACTGGGCCGCCCGAAACGCTCAAACCCGGTCAGTGCGAACATTTGAGCTGGAGCATGATTAAACTGTTCGGTGTGGAGGGTTTTGATGAAGCACATTTCATCCGCCATGCCCTGTAGGTTTGGCAAAAGGTTCGAAATCTCCGTCCCTGATTGACCACATTTCTTGAACGAAAAACGTTCGTCCTTTGGCGTGCCCAAAAGATTGGGCTGCTCGCGAATGAAGGCCAGTTGATTAAGATCAAAAAACTCATCAGGGCAAAGTTCGCCCGTTCTCTTCTGCAACTCCGGCTTGAAGTCAAACAGATCGAGATGCGAGGGAGCTCCGACCATATGAATGTAAATCACCCTCTTCGCCTTCGGAGCATGATGCAGCCCGAGCTTCACTAAGGGATCATCATCAGCAGCCGCAGCATCCTGATTGATCAATGAAGCTAGTGCGGCACTCCCAAAACCAAATCCGCTCTTTTGAAGAAAAGACCGGCGGTTCTGAGTGAGAAATAGGTTTGGATTCATCTCTTATTTCCGAGTCAGTGTCTCATCAAGGTTAAGAAGAACATTGGCAACGTGAAACCATGTCGCCAATTCAATAAGGTTCTTATGATTCGGTTTGTAGAAAAACTTAGGATTCTTCAAGATGGTGAAAACCTTCTCCGGATGATCGCGATAATGCTCACTACGATCTCGAATCAATTCTTCGAGAATTGTCACCTCGCTCGGCGACGCTGATCGAGCCAAAGCCAACCGAAAGGCATAATCGACGCGCCTCGATACATCTCCACTCCCAGTCAGAATTCGATCCGCAAAAGCCAGGGCCATCTCGACATAAGCCGGATCATTCAGCATCGTAAGGGCTTGGCTTGGAGTATTGGTAAGGGGTCGCCGCACCGTGCAAGAGCTGCGGTCCGGCGCATCAAAGTTCACCATACTAGGATACGGAGCAGCGCGACGATAGACAATATACACCCCTCGCCGCCAGCGATTCTCATCCTTCTGCTCCTCCCACTTCGGCTCGTTTCGACCGGTCTGTCTCCACAAACCATTCGGTTGATACGGCATGATTGGTTTCCCATACATCTTACTCGAAAGTAACCCCGAAATCTCTAAAGCATTGTCACGAAGCCGTTCCGCATCCATCCGGAACCTTGGGGCCCTTGCATGAAAAAGATTACGCGGATCTTTCTCCAACAACTCAGGAGTCACCCGCGACGATTGCTGATAAGCCTGAGACATTACAATAGCTTTCAAAACGTGCTTCATATTCCAGCCAGATTCCATCAACTCAACCGCAAGCCAGTCCAATAATTCGGGATGAGTCGGTGGCTCAGATTGGGTTCCAAAATCTTCAAGAGTCGCCACAATTCCACCCCCTAGGAGCTCGGCCCACCAACGATTCACCGCGACCCTCGCCGTAAGCGGGTTATCCCGGCGCACGAGCCATTTCGCCATATCCAACCGATTAGAAGGTTTTTCTAACTTCGGAAGCCGCTCCGGAGTTGCGGGCATAACCAGTTGGTCAGGAGCAAGAAAATTACCCCGCTTCAAAATCCGAGTCTCGCGCGGCTTTGCTAACTCAACCATCACCAAAGTCCGATCAGACTTGAGGGTGGATCTTTCTCTTCTAAGGAGAGCCAGCCTTTTTTCTAGCGTCGAAAAATTAACATTAGATTTCAAAAAGTAAGCCTTCAATTTCCCGGTCTCCTTCGCACTTCTCTTCCCTTCAGGCTTCTTCAAAACACTTAAAACTCCCTGCGGCAAAGCGACTGTTCCAACAGGGTCAGAAATTGCAGAGAGTCTCAAATTGCCAATCACCCTTCCTTGACCAAAGTTTTGCTCCAACCGGAAAACTAAACTTGATTCGCGCAGACTCTCAATAGGACGATCCAATTGAAAGGTCGCAAAATGCGGCTTTCCAAACTGAGGGCTGATCGCCCAACCGGTCTTCACCTTGCCGTCAACCGCTCCTGCGACATCCCAGTTCTTTTGCGAAAAGTCAGCCTCCGCATTTTGGAGTTTGAGCTGGCTCTCATTCCCGTCTTTTTTTATCGCCACTGTGAATTCATGGAGAACAAAATTGGAACGTTTAGCATCTCCCCGACCCGGCCCCTTCCCCGGTAAATCTGGGTGGGTTAGAGCCTCTAATCTAAAACCAGTAATCGATTGAAGATCGGTCTGAAATTCCCCGATATAAGTTGCCTTATCCGGAACCTCCCCTGTCAATAACACGGAGCCATTCTCTAAAATTCGATACTCTTCACCACCGGAGGAAACAAACGACTTCACTGTCATAGGCTTCCATTCCGGTTGATTTTCCAGCGCCGCTACCACTGACCCCAGCCACGCCCGAAACTTCGGAACTGAAACCTCACTCAAGTCATCACGTTCTCTCTCCAAAGCAGCAATTTCCCCATCAATTTTTTTGGCCTCTACTGCCTGCTCTGGTGAAAGTGGCAAATCCAAATACGGCCCAATAAAATCATGCGAGACATCCTTCTTGTTTGAAGGAGGCTGGACTTCAAGGGGCGTATTATTAAAAAAGGAAAATAACGAATAATAATCCTTCATCGAAAATGGATCAAACTTATGATCGTGGCACTGCGCACACTCCAAGGTGATCCCCAACCAAACCGTAGCCGTGGTATTTACACGGTCAAAAACCTGGTTTACTCGATTCCCCTCGGGACTCACTCCCGCTTCCACATTACAAGTGACCGTTCGATGAAAGCCCGTCGCTATCTTTTGACTTAGGCTGGAATTAGGAAGCAAATCTCCGGCCAGCTGCTCGATCGTAAATTGATCGTAGGGCATATTTTCGTTGAGAGCATTAATCACCCAGTCGCGATAAGCCCAAGACGGTCGAAGTTGATCTGCCTGAAAACCGTTTGAATCTGCATAGCGCGCCAAGTCGAGCCAATGCCGCGCCCATCGTTCCCCAAACCGAGGCGACTCAAGTAATCGATCCACCTCAACTTCGTAATTTTCGGACTTCAAAGACCTTTCTAATTCCTCCGGAGTGGGTGGCAGCCCGATCAAATCTAACGATAGTCGACGTAAAAGATTTTCCGCCGAGGCACGCTCTGAAAACTTTAATCCGTCCTGCTCAAGTCGACGAAGTAAATAAGCATCTACCGGATTATTGACACTAGCTAAGTTTTTAACCTTAGGAATTTCTCCCCGAACCGGCGCCACCCAAGCCCAGTGCTCTTCATACTTAGCGCCGGATGCGATCCACTTTTGCAAAAGCTCCTTTTCTTTGCTGGTGAGTGTTCGCTTGGAATCAGGAGGTGGCATCAACTCATCCGGATCATCGGAATGAATCCTAGCAATTAACTCACTCCTCTCTGGCTTCCCTGGCACCACCGCCTCAGCAAACTCTCCTCCATCCCTTGCTCCTTCGAACGTATCCAGCCGCAATCCACCTTTACGCGATTTCTTATCTGGTCCATGACAATGAAAACAATTTTCCGCCAAGATAGGCCTAATCTCACGGTTGAAGTCCAGAGTATCTTCCGCCGCGTCGAGAAGCCGCCCCATAAAGAGCAATGAGGCAGGAAAAACGCCACGAATTCGCACTAAGAAGCGCTAACGTATCAAAGACTGTTGAACAAGCCGGCAAAATTATTCTCAGCCGTTAAATCAACCCAAATGATCCAAAAACTAAGAGGAACTCAAGTTTCGCTTCTAGGATGCACTCCGCCAATCATCAGGTCACGACTTCGGACAACGGGCCCGTACCGTCCAGGCCTTTGATGCGAGGAAATTTACAATTAGTCATTCAGTTCGTGATAAGCTGAAGATTAGAAGGTTAAGTGGAGGCGAGGGGAGTCGAACCCCTGTCCTGAAAACCTTTCACGAAGGCATCTACAAGTTTAGCCGGGCGTTTGCTGCTTTAAGATCGATGAGCCTCACCCGGCCCGTTCACTGATCCGATAATCCTGTTGAATCTCGCTCCCTCGCCCGGATTCCCGGCTTAGCAGCCAGCCTATTAAGTAGTCGCCCCGCCCCGTAATAGGCGTCAAGATTGGGACGTTGCTGTCAAT
>JAQWSX010000186.1 GCA_029242935.1 Akkermansiaceae bacterium | reverse complement strand
GATCGAGTCGATGCACCGCGAGAAAGATTCCAGAAATGAACTCCTGGCCCGTGCCCCCCGATTCCGCCTTCAGGGTGAATTCATCCGTGATCATGCTCTTGCAGTCAGTGGCTTGTTGAATCCAATGGTTGGTGGTCCCGGGGTGAAGCCTTATCAGCCAGCGAACATCTGGAATGAGGTCAGCCTTAATGGTGGACTTCGTTACAAACAGGACAAGGGCGGTAAGCTTTATCGGCGCTCGATGTATACGTATTGGAAGCGCAGTTCACCCATGCCCAATATGTTGATTTTTGATTCACCAAGTCGTGAAAAATGTGTCATCCAGCGCCAGCGAACCAACACTCCTCTGCAGGCCCTCGTGACCCTCAATGATCCGCAGTTTCTGGAAGCGGCCCGCGCGTTCGCCGAGCGCTTGCTCAAGTCTGATAAGAGCGACACGGCGAGCCGAATCGACCTCGCTTATCGTTACGCGACTGCACGGCCAGCCACTGGGAGAGAAGGCGAAATTCTCACCAAGCTTTATCAAGAAAATTTGGCACGTTTTCAATCGTCGCCAGAGACCGCCAAGGAATTTCTTACGGTGGGAGAGTCGCCCCGTGATGAATCCTTTGAGGCATCTGAGCATGCCGCTTGGATGGTGGTTGCCCAAACCATTATGAACCTCGACGAGTCGCTCACCCGTAACTAGTCGCTTACCCGAATTATAAAGCCATGCAACCTTTCAATCCTCTTCTTGAAACCCGCCGCCAGTTTCTTCTTCGCACGGGAAATGGGATCGGCGCGGCAGCTCTGAGCACCATGTTGAATCCGTCGCTTATCGGCTCAGCGATGGGTGAGGGGATGCAGCAATATGGTGGCTTGCCCAGCATTCCACATTTTCCCGGGAAGGCGAAGCGTGTCATATACATGTTCATGGCTGGAGGTCCGAGCCATATTGACCTCTTCGATTACAAGCCCATCCAGCGGAAGCTTCACGGCACCGAGCTCCCTGATTCGGTGCGCCAAGATCAGCGTCTTACTGGGATGTCGAGCGGGCAGAAATCCTTCCCTTGTGTCGCGCCCATGTTCGAGTTCGGGCAGTATGGCGAACATCAAACTTGGGTGAACAAGGATCTTCTGCCACACACTGCGGGGGTCGTTGATAAGATCACCATCATGAAGTCGCTTCACACCGAAGCGGTGAACCATGACCCGGCCATCACCTTCATCAACACCGGAGCCCAGCAACAGGGAAAGCCTTCGATGGGTGCTTGGTTGAGTTACGGAATGGGCTCGGTAAATGAAAATATGCCCGGATATGTTGTCATGATTTCGCGGGGACGCGGCCAGCTCCAGGCACTTTACGACCGCCTTTGGGGAAGTGGGTTCCTTCCCGCCAAACACCAGGGTGTGAAGCTTCGCAGTGCGGGCGAACCAGTTTTGTACCTCAAGAATCCAAAGGGTTTCGATCGTGAGGCCCGCCGCGGCCAGCTCGATAGTCTCGAGCAACTCAACGAGTTGAACTACGACAAGTTTGCGGACCCAGAAATCCAGGCTCGGATCTCGCAATATGAACTGGCCTTTCGCATGCAGTCTGAAGTGCCTGGCCTCATGGATATTGAAGGTGAACCGGATCACGTGAAGGAACTTTATGGTCCTCAAACTGATAAGCCTGGAAGCTTTGCGCGGAATTGCCTTCTAGCTCGTCGGATGGCTGAAAAAGGCGTTCGGTATATTCAACTTTTCCACCGTGGCTGGGATCAGCATGGCGCTCTTCCATCGAAGATCCGGCAGCAATGCGAGGACATCGACCAACCGGCGGCCGCTCTGCTCAAAGACCTCGATCAGCGAGGGATGCTCGAAGATACCCTCGTCGTCTTCGGTGGTGAATTTGGCCGCACCATTTATTCTCAAGGCAAGCTCACCAAAGATAACCACGGCCGTGATCACCATGGGCGATGCTTTTCAATGTGGATGGCTGGCGCCGGAGTAAAACGTGGGTTTGAATATGGTAAGACTGATGATCACAGCTACAACATCGTCGAAAACCCGGTTCACATTCGCGATATGAACGCCACCATCCTGCACCAGTTGGGCATCGATCACAACAAGCTCACCTTTAAGTATCAAGGACTGGACCAACGCCTCACGGGCGTAGAAGAAGCGCACGTCGTGAAGGATATTCTGTCTTAAATTCGACGTTCCTCTTATCTGAGTTTAGTTCAGGTTGGAAGAGACGGGATCTTTGTCTTCCGCGAGCAGGAGGGTGCTGAGTAGTCCTCGCTACCTTGTGTCTCCAATTCGGCGTGGGAGAGCTTGAGTTTGAGGCGGATTTATTTTTTTCCGAGGGAGTTGGCCCAGTCTTTTTCGGCTGCTTTCAGCTCGTCAGCGGTGAAGCCCATGATTGCGAGGATGCCTTTAGCCATCATCATGTTGCCGGCCGAGTTCATGTGCACGCCATCAGTCGTTACGGTGTTGCCCCGATTATCTTTAGGGATAGTTTTGATGGTCTCTTGCATGGTTCCATTAAGGTCGGCCAAGAGGCATTTCTTGTCCTTGCTGAGTTGTAATAGGAAGTTGTTGTAGTCCTTCAGTTTTTGATTGAGCGGGTTGGATTGATCCTCCTTGATCATCGTAGAAGTTAGAAGAATCACTTTGATGCCGGCAGCCTGTACTTGGTTGACGATGCTGGAGATATTCTTTTTATAGTCCTCAAGCTCAACTCCACGTTTTCCGTGCCAAACGTCGTTGACGCCGCAAGAAAGAGTCATCCACTGGGGTTTGTGGGAGAGAACATCCTTCTCGAGTCGAGCGAGCATTTGGTTTGACTTATGACCGCTGATTCCTGCGTATCTTGGGACCACTTTAAGATCCCTTTGATTTAGGGTATGAATGATGAGCTGGCAATAACCGCCAGGCTTTGCTCCGGCCTGGGTGATGGAGTCGCCAAGGAAGGCAATTTTGTCGCCCTTTTGAATTACGACGTCTGCTTGAGCAATCAGCCCAAGGTGAAATACGAAAAAGAAGAGGAAAGACAGAGAGTTTTTGATCATCGTTACGTTCTAGATAGATTATTGTTGAAGCCAATTCAAGAGCCGAAAACTTCCAAGGAAATAGGTTATGAGCGGACTACATTCGAATGTCAGAGTCCCGATCAATGCCCCATCGGATTGGAGGAAGCGCAGTTTGTTTTTGGTTGGGAAATTTCAGGAGAGGAATTGCGGGATGGTTCATTCCTGATCGACTTTTAGGGAGACATAGAAGTCGCGGTAGTGTACGGGTGGGTTGACATTCGCATTGAGTTTGGAGATGGCTGCGAACCTCTAAAGCAGGCACCTTTTGGGGATAGTCCTTGTGTATTGACTGGGGACACGAAGATGGCGAGTCTTGCCCATGCGCATTCTACTTTCGTTGATTTTACTTTTGCCGGGTTTTGGTGCGGAGCGTTTGAACGTGATCCTATTCGTGACCGATGATCAGTCGCCGGTGGCTGGCTGTTATGGTAATTCTGTGATTAAAACACCTAACCTCGATGCCCTGGCCAAGGAAGGGACAATGTTTACGCAGGCCTTTGCGACGACTGCTTCCTGTTCGGCCTCTCGTTCGGTGATTCTTTCGGGTCTACACAACCACTTTAATGGGCAATATGGCCACACTCATCACTTTCATAAGTTTGAGTCTTTTCCGGCAATGAGGGCCTTTGCGCTTCCTCAGCTGATGGCGCAGGCTGGTTATCGCACGGTGCAGATTGGGAAACTTCACGTGGCACCGGAATCGGTGTTTCACTTTGATCAGTATCTGAAAGGAAATCCCCGGAATGCGGTGCAAATGGCGGAAGTTTGTGAGCATGTTTTCGAAGACCAAAGTGAGGAGCCTTTCTTTTTGTATTTCGCGACTTCTGATCCACATCGTGGTGGCGGGCGGGATCAGACTTTTCCGGGAGAGCATAAGCCGGATCGCTTTGGCAATCTTCCGAAAAAGAAGGCTTACCCGGGGGTGGAAGAGGTTTTCTATGACCCGGCAAAAGTGATCGTGCCGGGATTCCTTCCCGACACTCCGGAGTCGCGTGCCGAAATCGCTAATTATTACCAATCGTGTTCACGAATCGATCAAGGACTAGGTCGGCTGGTGGAGCTCCTCAAGAAGAACGGCAAGTGGGACAATACCGTGATCATTTACACGGCAGATCACGGGATGGCATTTCCTGGAGCAAAGACGACGGTCTATGAAGCGGGGCTGCGAGTGCCGTTTGTGGTTCGTCATCCTGGAGCAGAGAAGAAGGGAAGGACCAATGAAGCGATGTTGTCGCACACCGACCTTACTCCGACCATTCTAGATCTCGCAGGTGCTTTGAATCAGAAAAAGACGGCGCCAGCTAAGCCGCTTTCGTTTGATAAGGTTGGGGTTGGTGAAAATGCAGGTAAGCCTCCTGTTAAATATCACGGCCGTTCTTGGCTGCCGATTCTTGAGGAGACGAAGCCGGAGGGGTGGGATGAAATTTCGGCCTCACACACATTTCATGAAATCCAAATGTATTATCCGATGCGTGTCATTCGTGATCGCAAATATAAATTGATTTGGAACATCGCTCACCGTCAGCCTTATCCTTTTGCGTCGGACCTTTGGGTTGCCGCGACCTGGCAAGCCCAGTGGTCGAAAGGTAAAGAGGCTGACTATGGTGGTCGGACGGTGGACTCCTATATTCACCGCCCTGAGTTTGAGTTTTTCGATATCATTTCCGATCCCAACGAAAGTCGTAACCTAGCAAATGATCCGGCCCATGCGGCTGTCTTGTCTCGCTATAAAGACCGTCTCAAAGCCGAGCAAAAACGGACGGGCGATCCCTGGATTATGAAGTGGGAATACGAGTAAGAGTTAGGGATGATCCGGGGCTGGCTGCGTTGAGAAGATCTGAATGAATTTGATTCATGTTTTCGATGCAGAATTTTACCTGATGAGACATCTAAATTTATTTGTGGGCTAAATCATAACTCTTTAGCCTCGCATGTGCAGAGCCTAATAACGCTGAGCAATTTGTGAGAATTTGCAAGAGTTGGCACAAAAAACGCTTAGTTGGCACAAAAAACGCTTACTCCCTTGCAGAGTCATACGCATCGATTGCTCAATGTCGTTAAAAGGCTTTATTAAAACAAAAAAGTGAAACTAATGAAAAAACATACTCAAGCAACTTTTGGAATCCTCGGCTTAGCACTTGTTGCTGGAGCCTCTCAAGCATCTGCCGATGTTGAGTCCCTAATTGGGAGTGAAGTTTCCGGAGAAATTTCCGCCGGCTGGGATAGTCGCTACTTCTACCGTGGCCTTTGGTTCGGTGATGAAACCACCTGGACTAACGCTTCGTTCTCCAAAGAACTGGCCTCAAATTTGACCGGTAGCGTGAACTTCTTCTACACAGACGTGGCAGATGATGCGCTCTCTTACTCTGAGGGTAATATTGGGGCAGCTCTTTCTTACGACCTGGGTTGCGGCACCTTGGACCTTGGGTTCGTTCACTTCCGCTTCTATGATGGTTTTGCAGGAACCGCCCGTGGTGGGGTTCGTGGAACTGGCATCGCTGGTAACGACGGAGCTAATGAACTTAACCTGACCTATTCGCAGGATATCCTCATGGGTTTTTCGGGGCACGTTACGATCGCCCGCGACCTCACAATCGATGGGACCTACGGTGAGCTTGGAGTGAGCAAAAGCTGGCCACTTAGCGACAACGTCGGACTCGATTTCTCCCTCACTGCTGGTTACAGCTTGGATAGCTACTACACCTTTGACGGTGATGAGTCTGATGATTGGACGCACACTCAGATCAGCTTAGCACTCCCAATGACCTTGAGTGAGACCGCAAGTTTAACTCCTTACATCTCAGCAAACATTTCCAAGGATGCTCGCGACGCCACCAACTCAGGGGCTGATCGCGGTGACACTGAGGTCTACTACGGAGCTTCTCTTGCAATTAGCTTCTAGGATTTAGGAATTTAGGATTTTAATCCTGAGCTCAATAACAATGCCGTATCCTGCCTTCGGACAGGGTGCGGTTTTTTTTACTCTGGATAGCTGGCCTCCTTGAAGCCTTGGTGGGTTTTAATATTACGTTTTCCGGCCTTGAGTTCTGCCTCGCGGCGTTTGAGGAACTCGCGAGAGATCATCTGGGCCTTTTGGCGATCCTTGAGGTCGTAGTCCCAAAACTCCTGAACCACTTTTTCCGCAGCCGGGTAATGTGATCCGTCGTCGCCGACCCGTTTCCTGGTCTCGGCGAGCTGTCGCTTGAGATCAGCGACAAGTTCGGCGTGATTAGGATCATCGTAAAGGTTGATTGTTTCGTGCGGGTCTGTGGCTAGGTCATAGAGCTCCCAGCCGGGAGGAGTTTGATAGCCCCCATCGTAGTTGCACCCATAAAAGTAGATTAG
>JAQWSX010000185.1 GCA_029242935.1 Akkermansiaceae bacterium | reverse complement strand
TTGTCTCATCCTGACGTTCGCAAGATCGACGGCCACGATAGCGGAGACACTTTTTTGACCGGTTGCGATTTATTAGGCAGAGATCTGCAAAACGTTCAATCGATGGATCAAATCGCCGCCAGCCAACTGGCCGATAAGACTCGGTTTTCCTCCTTGGTCATGTCCACAGATGGAGGTGTCGGCGAACCCACTAGATCGAGCACTCTCTCATACAACGAACACGGTCGCCCCATCCCAGCACTCAACCACCCGCGCCAAATCTTTGAGCGCCTTTTCGGAGGGGGCGATGAGTCAACCGCGAGGGGGCGTCGCCGCCTAAGGAGTGCCGGAAGTATGTTGGACCTCGTTCTCGATGACGCAAAGAAGGTCCGAAGTCATCTTGGCCAACATGATAAGGAAAAGTTTGACGAATATTTGGATTCAGTCCGTCAGGTAGAAAAGCGAGTTGAACGATCCCAGGCGTGGATTGATCTCCCAAAACCCGAGCTCACTGATCAAGATCGCGAACGTCTTAAGCTAGAATCTGATTCAAACGTTCCGGAAGACTATGTCGGGACAATGTACGAACTCATCTATCTTGCCTTCCGAACTGATTCGACGCGTGTTGCCACATACCAAATTGGAAGTATGGGAGACGCCACAAGTTTAAGCGGTAAGTTCCCACAACTTCTCGGCTTTGGGAAAAACATTCACTCGCTCTGCCATGACTGGAACAAGCCCAATGGGATCGAGCCACTTGGAAAGTGGGACCAGTTTTTGTCACGGAAATTTGCCGAATTTCTGACCAGAATGCGTGAAACCCCTTCGAACGCAGACGGCAGCAAGAGTCTCCTCGATCAAACAACCATCCTTTATGGCTGCAGTAACAGCACGACTCACAACAACAGAAATTACCCTCTGGTGTTGGCAGGCGGCAAAGGCTTGGGATTCAAGCATGGCAACTACCATCGCTTTGGGGAGTCCGTACCACTGGCAAATTTACACCTCACTATGCTCAAAAAAATCGGCATTACTGCTGACAAGTTTGCGGATAGTAATGCCTTGGTGCCTGAGGTCCTGGCTTAGCCAGATGACGGGAAATTCCGCTCTCCACTATTCGCGATGAATTTCCGACGGCAACATCGTTGAACCTTTCTTCAGGTAAGCTGAATCAAAAACTTAAAAAGGTAATTTTCCAGTAGCTTAATAAATCAAAGCCGCGGCTCCTAGCGCTTTAGCCAACGGTCTAAAAACTCAAAAGTCCCTTTCCCATTAATCTTATGGGGTCCAACAAACCACTCGATCTCGGCACGCTCACCGAGCCCAAGTTTCGCCGAATACAAATGCCTTACTTTGGCGAACTCAAGGGCTACTCGTTCATCTGGTGCGACCCCATCAAAATGGCCCCGCTCAACCATAAAAGGCCGTGGGGCAATGAGCGCAGCCATTTCCGAATAATTAAAGGTGCTCCCAAGATCGAACTCAAAAATCTCATACTCAGCTTTATTCGAGTAACTGTATGGACTCCGTGTTGAGGCATTTTTCCACACCCAATCGTTAAAATCCGCGCTGCAAATTGACAAACAATAGTTGTCTACCAAGGGAGGAATACGCATTGCCGATTTCCCACCATAGGACAGACCATAAAATCCAATTCGCTCCGCATCAATAAAGTCCAGCCCGCCAAGCCAGTCTGTGATTTGTTGATGCTGTGGGACCATGAGGGAAAACAAGGTGCGCCCAATTGAGTTGGCCTTGAACTGGAGCGTTCGGAATCGGTCTTCAAAAATATAGAGGTTCTGTGGCGCAAAAGTAATATAGCCACGCTCTGCCAATTTTGCAGCAAAAGCCCCATAGTAATGCTCGTCTTTCTCTCCAATCGTCGACTGTGGCCGCCCTTCCAAACCATGCTG
>JAQWSX010000194.1 GCA_029242935.1 Akkermansiaceae bacterium | reverse complement strand
GTCGCAACAACCGAGATCACCCCATGACTGGCAACAAGATAAAGGTGCCCGTTGGCATAGACCGGAGAAGCGGTGCACTGACCTCCAAGGCTCGAAATTCTGTTGCGGTAAATGATCTCGCCATTCTGGGCGTCAGTCGCCGCGAGAACTCCTCCTGCCCGGATCAGGTAGATCATCCCATCGTGAAGAAGCGGAGAAGGGATTTCTGGGATATTACGATTTACTGACCAACTTGCATGAGTCTCAGTAACGTCCCCTGAACCACCCGGACGAACTGCCACGAGAAGTGGTTTCCCGGGCTTGTCTTTGAATCCTTTCATAAACTCCTCCTCACTCCACGCACGATCCTTATCTTTATCAAACCAACTCAAGATCCAGTCCACACGTTCCTCACGCTTCTTCAAATTATGAGGCATGGGGAAGCCAAAACCGGGATGATCGACCGGAAGTTCCGGGCGGAAAGGAAAGGTGAAGGGTGGCTTCATCTCCGATCTTTCAATCTTACCATTCTTGTTCTCATCAAAGGGCAAAATTGCATCCCAGAAGGGCTTTGGGTTGGTCTCTGCGTCGCCATCACCACCCCGTCGTGACGAAGATGCGAAGACATGATCACGGTTCGCCACCGGAACCGCGATCGTCTCGCGAGAAAAACCAGTGGTATGCCACTTGCCCTCGCCTGTCTCCGGATCATAAGCATTGAGCCGCCCGTCTCCCAGAACGACAAGATCCGAGCCAGCCTTGTGATTCCAGATGATGGGCGTCGACCACCCGCTGCGAGAAAATGGCCGCGCCGTCTTCCAAAGTTCCTTTCCGGTCGCTTTTTCGTATGCGATGACCTTAGAACGGCTCAACTTGCTGCCAGGTAGATTTCGGTCGTCATCAAGCACCATAATCACCATCTTGCCGAAACCGATTGGCGAGCTTGCCATTCCATACAAGGTCTGGGGGGTTGGAATCGGCTTCTTCCAAACTTCGTTGCCATCGTGGTCGTAGCAAAGCAATCCATACGACCCGAAATAGACGATGACATATTGTTCATCGACCAGAACAGTTGAAGAAGCCTGACTCGCGGCACGGTGGACCTTCTCCGTCGCCTTCACTGGAGAGAATCTTCGCCAGAGTTCTTTTCCGCCCTTTTTATCGAGAGCAAGTGTCATCAACTCGCCATTACTAACGGCCGTGAGGAAGATTCGGCTTTGCGATAAAACTGGAGAGGACAGCCCCTGCGGGACTGGGACCCGCCAAGCCTCGCAATCCTTACCAACTTGGACGGGTGGTTGACAGCCAACTGCAACCCCAGAACCGTGAGGACCCCTAAAACGATTCCAAACACCTTTCGGATCCGCCTTAACAGAGGAAATTAGAAAAGGAATGAGACCGAGCAACTTAAAAAATACCTGCATCTTTTGTATGATCATGGTTATTTTGAAGACCAAAAGGCCTTTTCCCCCGTTGCTTAGTATTTCTTCCACGACCTATCCCTAAATACATCGCCAACAACTGGGAAATGCGAACAATAATTTACCGAAGAACGGAAATCTGATTCGCTTCTTCCACTTCCCAACGCAAGTAGGCCTCAGCATAGGCCGAACAGCCTTCAACCAAATCACGATGGGCTCCACTGAAGCGGCGGCTCATCGAGCAAGAGGATAAGCTCCAATTAATCTATAATTGCGACCGAAGACAAAGCGCGATATTCAGGCAGACCTTTCCGGTCCCGGACACTCTTCTAAAACCATCTCCCGGAGAGTTAGAGATTGGTCCCACAAAACTCCCTGTTTAGTCTCTTGGAATATGAAACAGGGATTGTCCTTTCTCTTTACGCAAACAATTCCCTTATCAGATGCCTCCTTCGCTCTAGATATCTCGGTAGAGAAGCTTGCGAAGAAAGATCTTCGATTTAAGAATTCCCGGAGTTTCCTCCTTTGTTCACTTACACTTAAAGTGTCTCATGACGGCACGTAACCCCGAGAAACTGGGAAATCAGTAATTAAACAATGTTTCGCACGATCCTTCTTGGCGCTCTCTTCGGTTTTGTAACGACCTCGTGCCACGATGACGAGGTCAACTCCGGAAGCGCCGAGTTCCCTCGCAAGCCTCTCAAAATTGTCGTCCCTTTCGGACCCGGTGGCGATAGCGATACCTTCACCCGCATCATTCAGAAGTCGGTCGAAGATCACGACCTGCTTCCCGAACCACTGGTGGTCGTAAATGTTCCGGGAGCAGGCGGAACGATTGGAAGTCGTCGCGTGCGAAATGCTGCGCCGGACGGTCACACGATTCTCAATTTACATGAAGGCATTTTTACTTCGAAATATGCCGGGCGAGTCACCTATGGTCCGGAGGCCTTCCAGCCGATTGCTGCCACTGCAGAGTCCAACCTCGTCATCTGTGTGCGCGACGATTCTCCCTTCCAGCAACTGAACGGCTTGCTCAAAGCAGCAGCTGAAAACCCCGACTCGATCTTATTCGGCATGGCTCCGGGAACGCCAACTCACTTTGCGGGACGCCGGCTAGAAAGCGCGGGTGGAGAAACAAAATTCCGCATGGTCCCAAGTGGCGGCGGATCGAAACGTCGACACGATCTGATCGGGAAACATATCGACGTAACTCCTTTTTCACTCTCCGAATTCATTGGATTCGAAGGGAGTGGCGTGCGAGCCATCGGTTACCTCGGGCCGGAACGTCATCCGGCCCTGCCAAACGTTCCGACAGGCCGTGAGCTCGGCTACAATGTCGTCATGCCCCACGTTCATTATTGGTGGGCCCCCAAATCAACCCCCACCGCGGCGGTTGAACGGATCGCCGACATGTTGGAAGCAGCCATGACAACCGACTACGTTCGCGAAAAACTTGCTGAGACTAAAACAGCGCCGCTCTTTCTTCGTGGTAATGAACTCGATGCCCACCTCGCCGCAAGAGAAGGAGAATTTCAGGACATCGCCTTGGTTCAATACCGAGGTTTGCCCGACCCAGTAGTTCCAATGCTTGTCTCGATTCTTGGCATCGGCATCTGGGTCCTGTTCCAAGCTTCCACCAATAAAGAAGAAAATAGTGATCTCCCATTTGATTGGCGCCATGGCGCCCTCACTCTCGCGATTCTGTCTGGCTATCTTCTCTCGATGCAGGTGATTGATCTCCCTTATCCAATCGCCACCATGATCTTCATCCCAGTGTTGGCGGCGGCCATCGGAGCACGCAGCCCTCGCGCCATTTTAAAAGTCACGGGGGCCGGTATCGCCATCGCATGGGGCTCCTTCTTCATTTTCACCAAATTCCTAGTCGTCGACCTCCCCTGATCACACGATGATTCTCGAAGTCCTCTCACAACCCTCACTCATCATGCTTGTCATGTTGGGCACCGCTCTAGGGATCACCGTGGGTTCGATCCCCGGCCTTACCGGGGCCATGCTGATCTCACTCACCTTGCCGCTGACCTTCAGCATGGATGGCCAAAGCGCACTAGCCTTGCTCGTTGCGATGTATGTCGGATCAGTAAGCGGGGGTTTGATCACCGCAACCCTACTGAGAATGCCGGGCACACCAGCCTCGATCATCACAACCCTCGACGGCTACCCCATGGCCAGTTCGGGGCGGGCCAGCCGAGCACTTGGTCTCGGCATCGGAGCGTCATTTATCGGCGGCCTCATCTCTTGGGCGGTTCTTGCTTTGGTCGCCAAACCAATCGCGGAATTCTCAACCGTGCTCGGCCCGTGGGAATTCTTTGCGCTGGTCGTGATGTCCTTGGTGCTGGTAGTCGGCGTGAGCGGAAACTCGCTTCCAAAGGGACTTCTCTCATGCTTCTTGGGAATCCTCTGCGCCCTTCCGGGCACGGCGCCCGGAACCGGCGAACTACGACTTACCTTTGGCTTTAGCGCGATGGATGACGGCCTAAAACTCCTACCTGTCCTTATCGGGCTCTTTGCTCTCAGTCGCGTCTTTTCACCGCCCCCTTGTGAAACCAGTCAAGTCATCAGCACCGAGATTAACGGCCCCATCACTCTCAAGCTAAAAGAATGGAAAACACATTGGCTCAACCTCCTACGCTCAAGCGCCATCGGAACCGGAATTGGTATCCTGCCCGGTATTGGTGCTAACATTGGTTCTTTAATTGCCTACTCGACTTCCCGCGCCACCTCAAAGCATCCTGAGAAATTTGGCACCGGGTGCGATGATGGTATCATCGCCTCCGAATCCGCCAACAACGCCACTGTTGGAGGCGCGTTAGTCCCACTGGTCGCGCTCGGAATTCCAGGTAGTGTCATTGATGCCATCTTACTAGGAGCCTTTGTGATCCATGGCCTGCAACCGGGACCCATGCTCTTCGCAAACGATCCAAAGATCGTGGGCACCATCATTTCATCCTACCTTTGGGCAAATGTTGCAATGCTCTTTTTGATGCTTCTCAGCGCCCGATGGATTGCCAAATTAGCCCGTATCCAACATCACACCTTGATTCCCATCGTCGCCACGTTTTGTGTCCTCGGTTCGTTCGCCCTAGCAAACCGTTACTTTGATGTTTGGGTAATGATCTCATTCGGAGTCGCTGGGTTTTTACTCGAACGCTGGCGTATCCCGCTCGCACCACTCGTAATTGGATTCGTGCTCGCACCCCTTGGCGAGGAATCGATAGCCACTGGCCTCATGAGCTCCGGCGGAAGTTGGTTGCCACTCCTAACCCGTCTAGGCTCGCTTTCCTTTTTGATCATTGCTGGCCTTCTTTTATTCTGGTCCCTACGTCAGCGACGTGCCAATTCACCCACCAAAGATTCAAATTCCTCCGCCTAATCTATGACGACTCAAAAACCGAATATCCTCTGGTATTGTACTGACCAACAGCGCTTTGACACAATCGGGGCACTCGGTAATTCGCATGCACAGACTCCGACCATTGACGCCCTTGTCAAAGGCGGCACTGCTTTCACTCACACCTACTGCCAAAGCCCCATTTGCACCCCCAGCCGAACGAGTTTTATGACCGGCCTCTACCCCACTCGCGCGCACAACACGCGCAATGGCAACGAGTCATTCAAAGGCCACCCGCCCCTCATCAGCAAGCTGGTCGCCGAAGCCGGCTACCATTGTGGACTCATCGGAAAATTTCACCTGCAAAGCTCCGGCAAACGCACCGAGCCAAGACTCGATGACGGTTTCACTTTCTGGAAATTCAGCCACGCTCCCCGCGATGATTGGAAAGAAGGACATGACTATGCCAATTGGGTCAAAGCAAAGGGAGGCGATCTCGATGCTATGCGTGAGAGTGAAGAACGTGTTTCCGCCGAATTTCACCAGACTACTTGGGCCACCGAGCGTGCGCTGGAATTTCTCGATGAAGCCCAGGCCATCGACAAACCATGGATGCTCAACATCAATCCCTACGATCCACACCCTCCTTTCATTCCGCCGAAGGAATACGCCGATAAATTCGACCCCAAAAATATGCCCGGCCCGCATTTTCGCGAGTCTGATCTTGCTGCACAGGCCAAGCTTGCACCCGTCGATTTTCAGACCGAAGCGCTGACTCCAAAGGAGCGAGGAGCAAAGAAACTCCAGGCTCTTTACTACGCCATGATCGCCCTCATCGACGATCAATTAGCACGCATCATTCAGCGACTCGACGAAACCGGCGAACGCGAAAACACCATCATCATATTCACCAGTGACCACGGAGAATCACTCGGTGATCATGGTCTCCTGCTCAAAGGATGCCGATTCTACGACGGCCTAGTCCGCGTACCGCTCATTTTCAACTGCCCGGACTCGATCGCCGCCAACGTGCAAAGTGATGCCCTTGTCGAACTTCTCGATATGAGCGCGACCATTTTGGATTTTGCTGGCATAGAACTTCCCGAGTATTTTCAAGGCATGAGCCTACGGCCTATCTTGAGTGGTGATGCGCCGACCGATTACCATCGCGATAGCATTCGTTCCGAATACTTCGACGCCCTCGCGAAAGAATTCTGTAATGGCAACGCATCCTTCGCCACGATGTATCGCACCAAAAAATACAAGCTGGTCGTCTATCATCGCAACGGTCTGGGCGAGCTCTTTAATCTGGAAACCGATCCCAATGAATTCGAAAACCTCTGGGACGATCCAGTCTCTGCCGAAATCAAAAACCGGCTCATCCTGGAAAGCTTCAATGACCATGTCATGAAGACCACTGATGTCGGCAGCCGGAGAATTGCTCCGATGTGAAATCGTCAGCTTAAAACGATTATTCCCCGATCGTGAAGTGGACACAATCAACGAATGCCCGGGAGCACTCTGATGAATTTCGAGTTGCCAATCGCAAAGGCAGAAAAGAGCTAAAACCTCCACGTCCAACCCACCTTGGCCACCGCCTCCCTCCCCGAGCTTTCATAGCGCCGCTCCGGGCCCACTTTAGTCAGGCTTTGATTCACCACAAAGTAAACATTACTTCCCGGTTTCACCGTCCACCTCAGCCGCCCATTGATTCCGATTTTCTCCGATAAATTGTCATACTGTAAATCGGTCGTCAGAAGCAGTTCCGTTGTCGGTGTCCACTGCACCGCACCATTCACCACGAAGGTTTCAAAATCCCCTCCAGGCAGCTGATGCCAGTCATTGCTCGCCGAAACGCGGGCAGCCCATTGCGGGTTCGGCTTCCAAAACATCTCCAGATCAACCCCCTGCCTCTGCCCTCCCAGATATTCCCCTGCGCTCACTTTGAACGCGGACCCCCACCTCCAAGACGAAGGCGTGCGAAACCCACCAAACACACGCGTGTGACGATAATCGTCCACCGGAATAATCACTTCATCTGAGATCTCAAAATCTTCGAGGAAGCGCTCGCGCTCATGAACGATACCCAAATTATACTTGCCTCCGCCCTTCCTCTCAAAAGTCACGTCAAATTCAAACTCCTCCGATAAAACCTGCCACTCCAAATCAGCATCAAAGCCCGCCGAAAAATCAAAATCGATCTCGTTCCAATCGCCCCCATCCGGCTCAAATTCATACGAGAAAAACGAAGTGCCCTCGTAGATCCCCGGCCTCCTCACAAATCCCATCGCGGGATCCAACTCCTCACCCACTCTCTGCAGTCCAACCCGCATATAAAGAGGGTTATTCGGATAGATCGCCGTCAACCCCCACCCGTAATCATCCACACCGTCGCTGTCCGTCTGCATCAACCAGCCCATCAACTCTCCCGTTTTTTCCTCTCTCCCCAGATAGCTACTATCCTTCAGATGAAAATCCAAACCATAGGTGCGTGCCGATCCATTGCCCCGAGGATCACCATCCGTCACAATCGCTCCCACCTGAGACTCCCCGAACAAATCATAGGTCACCCGGCCCGCAAATACTTCATCAGCTTCCAACACCCCCTTTCCTTCCAATCCCACTCCGAGCAAACCGAGATTCCACTTCCCCACTTTTCCGGTCAACTTCCCACCCATTTCAATTGGAACGCGCTCCCCGTTTTCCGATAGTCCAATCGTCCGTGAATGAAAAGGAAGCGGGCTTTTCCGGATACCACCAAAGCGAAAGTAACGCGCGTCCTCTAGGAAAAAGGCGCGCTTTTCAGGGAAGAAAAGAGGAAATCTCGTGGTGTTCACCACCCGCTTATCCACCTCCGTGTCGGCAAAATCCGTCTGCCAACTCAGGGTCGTCGTCAATGATGGCGTAACCCGAAAAAAGGCATCAATCGACGGTTCAATTTCAAACGAATTCGAACCACCCGTTTCCTCCCTCCAACGCGCTACCATTGCAGGCCGGACATCCAATCCCAGCCCAGTCTTCAAATCCCGCATCCCAGTGATACGCCCGGCCCCCTCCAATGCATAAAGTGATTTTTTCCGCGTAGGCGAAGCCCAGCGTAACTTCTCTTCCTTCCGCCGAATCACGCGCTCAACATTAAATCCCCAGCTCTCCTGATTCGGCTCGAAGGCAATACTTCGAAACGGAAGCTCAACCTCCGCCACCCAGCCCTCCGCAGTCACCCGCGTCCTGGCATCCCAAATACAATCCCACTCCATCTCCGGACGATTTCCCGCACGAACAATTCCATCCCCTCTCGACCCCCCCGCTGCAATCCCAAAAAAATATCCCTCAGTTCCCCGCGCAAACGGATCGATCACGATTCTAAGTCGATCGTCACCCGAACCCGTGGAATCTCTCCGCCGGTCCCTTGCCAAAACCCCCGCCGGTGTTCGATCAAAACACCTCACTCCCAGGTATAAAGCTTCATCCGTGCGCATCACCAAAACTTCCGTCCGCTCCGATGCTTCTTTCCCTTCGCGGGGCTCCACCTGCCCAAAATTCCTGATCTTCTTCGCCAGCGCCCATTCCTCCTCATTCAAAACTCCGTCAATCACCGGCTTTCCGTCAACCTGCTGAACCGCCACCGAAGGTTGCGGCTCTCCGGCCCAGGCATTCTTCGAACAGCTCATCAACACCATAAAGACCACAGCGATTGCCCGTTTCATCCGCAGTCTTACGGACATATTAGTCAATAATATCAACCTATCACTTAAACTCACCCGCAAAAGAAACCAGATTGAGTCAATCACCCGGAATAGGCCGCAAATAGAAAGCAATAAATCGTTGTTTGGATACGAGCGCTCTTCGGCGTAGTCTGTGACTCAATGCCGATAGACTATCTCAAAACCGGGCGCCGCTGGCTTGCCCTTATTCCAGTCGCGATCATTTTAATTTCGATCGCTGTTTGGTTCGCCACGCGAGAAACTCTCCCCAAAACAATCCGGATTGCCACCGCAAACAAAGGGGGCCTCTATCACGAATTTGGCAAGGCACTTGAAAGGGCACTTGAAAAAAATACTGGGTGCGATGTCATCATCATCGAAACAGAAGGTTCAGGGGAAAATGCCAAGCTTTTAAGTGAGGGCAAAGTAGATCTTGCCATCATCCAAAGCGGCTCCCGAAAGATTGATAATTTCTCGGTGATTGCTCCACTTTACCCTGAAGTGGTGCATGTCGTAGCCCGTACCGATTCCTCCATTCAGTCTATTTATGGCCTCAAATCCCACCGGGTTATTATCGGTCCTGAAGGATCCGGAATGCAATCCAGCGCGCTGAGAATTTTGAAGCATTATGGCATCGCAAAGGACATCATCACCACTAATGATGTCTATTTTAAGGACCTCCTAAAGCACGAAACAATTGAAGCGGCCATCGTCACCACCGGCTTAATGAACCGCGACCTCCAGAGCATGCTCGCGAGTGGCCACTTCCAGTTACTCTCAGTTGAGAGTTCAGAAGCCATCGTGACCAAGGATCCCGTTTTCCATCTCAGCGAGATTCCTCGCGGACTCTACCGCGAGGGACCTTCGATCCCACCCGAGAGCATTCCATCGGTGGCCACAACAGCTTTGCTTGTCGTCCAAGAGGGCGAGAACGAACTCCTCATCGAAAAGACCCTTGAAGCGGTTTACGACGGGGGATTAGCGCTCAAATTTCCAACCATGATTTCGAAAGGAGACGCCCTTAAAAAGTCGCCTCTAGCCCTCAACCTCGAATCTCGGACCTTTTTCAATCCGCCTGATCACATCAGTCAAATTGCTAATATGATCGAAACCTTAGTAGCATTCAAAGAACTATCAGTAGCCGTAGCCGCTGGATTTTATCTCCTCTGGACCCGCAGAAAGAAGAAACGGGAAGACCAACAAGCGAAAATGATCCAGAAGCAAAAAGACAAGTTGGACATCTTCCTCAATAACACCCTTGAGGTGGAGCGTGCTCAAATGGAAACCACTGATATTGATACGCTTAAAAACTATCTGGATCGGGTCACCGAGATTAAATTGGAAGCCCTCACTCGCTTCACCCACGAAGAACTCCGAAGCGATCAGTCATTCTCAATCTTCCTCCTTCAATGCGGAAACTTGATCAGCAAAATCCAGATGAAAATCCAAAATTGTTCGCAGCAACCACGACCTTAGGCACCACACTTCACGGGCTCGCAATTCTCTAAGTCTGTCGACAATCTCCGCCCAGAAATCGCGTCATCTCCAGGCCTTACTTACCGGAAGGCTTTACCGCCGGCACCACCAACTTCCGCGCCCAGATATTCCGAAAGCGAACCGGGTTGCCATGATCTTGAAGCGAGAGGCCCCCTGCCTTCGCCTTACCACCTTCTTGCACTGCGAACTGCGTCACGATGCCATTGTGTAATACAGTAATCGATCCTGGTTGAATCATTTTGCCGTCGGCGCTCTTCTTCTCCCGAATGCAAATGACATCGTAAGTCTGCCACTTGCCCGGCCCACGACTGGCGTTCACCAAGGTAACACTTTTTTGATAAAGCGAGGAAGCCTGGCCATCGGGATAGGTATCATTTTGGAAGGAATCGAGCACCTGCACTTCGGGATATCCTCCAATGAAAACTCCGCTGTTGCCCCGCCCCTGACTATTCCCCTTCACCTCTGCCGGAGTACACCATTCAATGTGCCACTGGCAGTCTCCCTCGATCTGATTGCGGGTTTGGATCGCTCCAGTTCCTCGCGCCACCTCCATAAAGCCATCTTTCACCTGCCACTGCGCGCCAGCATTTCCGTCCTTTCCCTGGCCCTTCCATTTCAAAAGATCACTCCCATCAAAAAAGACGATAGCGTCGGATGGTACTGCACCGGGTTTGGCATCGGTAGTGTGACCTGGAGGTGTCACAACTGCCGGGCGTTCATTTTTGACCTGTTCCTTGTTCCAACGCCCAGCGTCGGAGACAGCAACTTGAGCTTGGAGGGGGGACAGGTTAACAAAAAAAGGAGTCAAAGCGAAAAGGCGGTATTTCATGGAACAATGGATTTAAATAGAAATGATCATTTTGACCATTCATAACTACGCCCAATTCAGCTCATGCTTTCAAGATCACTTTTGGGATTACCGACTTCCCCTAAAGTCGTCTTAATTACGATTAACTATTCCAAACTCATCGAATCGAAATAAATCATCGCCATGTTCACTCGCTTCCTTTTCTTCCTATTCCTCGTTCAGAGTTCGTGTTCACTGCTCGCTAAGCAACGTTCAAAAAAGCCCAATATCCTTTTTATTGCTATTGACGACCTTCGCCCCGAGCTCGGTTGCTACGGTTCCAAATACGCCATCACTCCAAACATCGACAAGCTAGCCTCGCGAGGCCGTCTCTTCGAACGCGCCTACTGCCAACAACCCATTTGCCACCCCTCACGCACTTCTCTCCTGACCGGAACCCGCCCCGACACTAACGGCATCACCCACAACCGCGTTGAGTTCCGCGACCTCAATCCAGATCGACTCACCCTACCCCGGCACTTCCGCGACCATGGATACCAGTGCTACAACTACGGTAAAATCTTCCATCGCCCCAACGCCGACATCGAACAATCATGGTCCGGAAAGCCCAAACTTAGCCGTCTCAAGCTTCCCCAACCCGTGGGCTTTGCCCTCCCCGAAAACATCAAACGACGCAATGAACAATTTAACGCGATGTTCGCGAAATACGGCGAAGCGGCGAAACGCGGCCTTTCCTCCGGACCGGCCTACGAATCAGCCGATGTCCCGGACACTGCTTACCGTGACGGTCATAATACCGCTGGAGCAATCGCCCACCTCAAGGAATTTGGAAAGACACCAAACAAACCTTTCTTCCTCGCCCTTGGACTTTACAAGCCGCACCTGAACTTCGTGGCTCCCAAAAAATATTGGGACCTCTACGACCCGAAGAAACTCCCGGCCGGCACCTACACTCCACGCCCAAAAAATGGTGCTTCCATGGGACTCCACGCCTCTTTCGAACTCCGTGTCCGACAAGGTATTCCCAAATCTGGCGAGATCGATGAAGACCTTTCCCGCACTCTCTTCCACGCCTATCTCGCCTGCACCTCCTACATCGATGCCCAGGTTGGCCTGACGCTTGACGCCCTGAAAGAGACCGGCCTCGACAAGAATACCATCGTCGTTTTCTGGGGCGACCATGGCTGGCATCTTGGCGACATGGGTGTTTGGGGAAAGGCTACCAACTACGAAATCGCCACCCGTGTTCCCTTCATCATTCACACGCCGGATATGGCCAAGCCCGGGACAAAATCAAAAGGCATCGTAGAACTTCTCGATATCTTCCCCACTCTTTGTGAATTAACCAGTCTTCCCAAACCAAAAGGTCTCGAAGGGAAGTCCATTGTTCCTCTCCTGAAGAATCCTAGGGCCGTCTGGGATGAAGTCGCCCTCACCCAATACCCCAACCCCGCCCTCCGCGAGTGGGCCGCTAATCCACTTTCAAAAGAGATGCGTGAAACCTTCTTCGGCCCTCTTATAAAAGAAGTCGAAGGGCGCATCAAAAATCAGATGGGCGAAAAATGGAACCGCGACCTCTTCGAACACCACCTCATGGCCTACGCGCTCCGCACCAACTGCTACCGCTATATTGAATGGCGCGATTATCGTGACCCTAAGTCAGAGCCCATTTTCACTGAGCTCTACGACCACAAAAACGATCCGAAGGAAACTAAGAATATTTCCGCCGAGAGTCCCAGCATCACCCTCCGACTCGGAAAGAAAATGCGGGCAATGATAAAAAGAAAGTAGATTTTCGTTTTAAAGCTCAAACCTTCGCGCTCACTCAAAATTCAAGCTTATCCACTTGTCTCCTCTTTTCTATCTGTGCTCAGAGCGCCCCGTTGATGATACGGTTTTGAGTAATGAAGCCCTGGGATTGGCTCTATTCCGTTAGATCCTAAAAATTTTGGACCTTCCGAGCGGGGTCGAACGTGGAATGAGTAAAAGGAGCGTTTTATCGATGGAACTTCCGCGAAAAATCAGGTGAGATTGCAAGATGCGATCGTTCCTGCTCACTGCATTCGCCATTTTGCCACTCCATGCCGAGTGGATTGAACTCTTCGACGGAAAATCAACCAAAGATTGGACTCCACGCGCCGAAGTCGAGCAATTCGAAGCCATTAACGGCGAACTCCACCTTCTCTCGAGGACCAATGTATGGGTCACCTCCAAGATTGAAATGAGTGATTTCGAAGCCGAACTCGAGGTTTTTCTTCCCAAGGAACCAGGGTTCAATTCCGGCCTCGCATTTCGGTGCTCGGGAGCAAAAGGAAAACCGAAAGGTTATCAAATCGAGATTGATCGTAAAGCTCCCGGCGGAATTTATGGAATTGGGCTTGGTGGCTGGCTCACAAAGAAGAAAGGAACGCTTAAAGAAGGCCAGTGGAATCACTTTCGCGTCATCGCTCAAGGCAATCGTATTGAGACCTTCGTGAATGGCAACCCCATCGCCGACATTCGTGAGGAAAAGCAACTCAAGGGCTACTTTGGAATTCAGCATCACGGCAAAGGTGGCGTTGTGAAATTTCGTAAAATTCGCGTCCGTAAGCTCGACACTAAAACCTCATCTCTTGAGCGCCCCAACATCCTCTGGATCGTCGCCGAGGATCTCAGTCCCGCTCTCGGTTGCTACGGACACCCCAATGCAAGCACTCCAAATCTTGATGCCTTCGCCAAGGAGAGTGTTCTTTTCACCCACGCCTTTGCAGCCTACCCGGTTTGCTCTCCCTCACGTTCCTGCCTCATCACCGGAATGTATCCTTCCACGACTGGAACCGGGCAAATGCGCTCTGCCTTCCCGCTCCCCCGCGGAGTAATAGGTTTCCCGCAATATCTTCGCGAAGCTGGTTACCACACGACGAACAACGTCAAAACTGACTACAACTCCGCAAATGCAGGACGACTCACCAAAAATTCGTGGGTTGAATCAAACTCGACGGCTCACTGGCGGACTCGCAAAAAGGGTCAGCCTTTCTTTGCGGTATTTAACGACATGACCACCCACCAATCGCGCACCATGGTCTGGCCTCACCCGGTATTCAAAAAGGAGATCCAAGCGGAGCTTTCTCCCGACGAAATACACAACCCGAACAAAGTTCGAGTCCCCTCTTATTATCCCAATACTTCCTTAATCCGACGAGAACTCGCCCGTTTCCATGACTGTGTCACTCTAATGGACCGCAATGCCGGAAGTATTCTCGCTGAGCTGGAAAAAGACAAGCTAACTGAAGACACCATCGTTTTCTTTTATTCTGACCACGGCTCCGGGATGCCACGTCACAAGCGACTTCTTACCGACTCTGGAATGCGGGTTCCCCTCATGGTTAGAGTGCCAAAAAAATGGCAGCACCTCGTTCCCGGGTCGGGAGATCCCGGCAGCAAAACTGATAAGTTGGTTTCCTTTGTCGACTTCGCGCCCACCGTGCTCGCGCTTTGTGGGATCGATGCACCGACCTACATGCAGGGACACAACTTCCTCGATCAAAAAAACAAACGTGGGTGGGTTTATGGGGCCCGTGACCGGGTCGACGAAGTCTTCGACTGCTCCCGCTCGGTCCGTAACGAACGCTGGCTTTACATCCGAAACTACCACCCATCTCTCGGTTGGAACCAGCCTTCAGTTTTCTCAGACTTGGGTGAAATTCGGAATGAAATTACCAATTATTCGCTCAAGACTGGGATGCGCCTTTCAAGCGAACAAGCTCACTATCTCTCACCACGGCGGGCCCCGATTGAGTTTTATGATTGCGTCGCTGATCCTAAGAACACCCGTAATCTTGCTCTAGAAGAAATGAGCAACACTCAGCGGGTTTCGCTCGAAAAAGCCCAGCGAGCTTTCCAAAGAATTCGCAAGCAAACTCGGGACGTAGGGTGCCTACCTGAAGGGGTCATGGCTGATTTGGTTAAGAAGAATGGAGAAGCCATTGCCGACCTTGCTCGGAACGGAAAGCTCAATCTTGATCGAATCTGGAATGTCGCCGATACCGTTGGAAGAGACGCCGAATCCGCCCTCAAATTTCTCAGGGATGACGATCCCTCAATCAATTTTTGGGTTATCACCGCCCTCAAAGCCTCTCGGCCAAATGATAAACATAAAGATGATGCCTCCCGCTACGTCGGGCAGAAAAGTAAGGTCGACGCCAGTATCGAAGCTGCGGGTTGGTTGGCCGCAGAAAGTCGCTACTCGAAGAAAGCCATCGAGGTGCTCATCAATGAACTAGAAAACCCAAGCTGGCCTGTCGCACTCCGTGCCTGCCGCGCGATCGAACTCCTTGGTTTGCAAGCCAAGGAAGCTGTGCCCACAATGAAAAAAATCTACTCCCTAAACCGCCACAAGAAAGGCGACGCCGCACTCTTCCTAGCCTTCTCATCTGGCGCCTTTCTCGAAAAGCTCGGCGAGAAAACGAAACCTTGGGACTTTACTCCGAAGCGATGAAGATCTTCCCCCTTTGGGGCAGAAAATTGCGGCGGGTATTTACGCTAGACCGCCTCTGATCGTGCTCCGCCGCCAATGTTAACTTCGGCGATTTTGAACCAAGTCCATATCGCTTCTTCAGCTAATCCGAAGGGTCCATTATTATTTTCAGGCGGTAAAAAAGGGGGCCATTTTGTTCGGGCATTCGGGTCAGGGAGCGAGTTTGTAGCCCAGCTGGGTTATCCCGAACATTCGAGGTCTGCGTAAGATCGCCAACAGGAACCCAGTTGTTCAGGTCGATCGAAGCCTCCACCACCGCGGTAAGGTGCCGGCCTTCCAAATCCAACGACTCGACCAAGACAAAGGAGTGAGAACCGTCCGGGAGATAATCAATCGTCATCGGTCCTGGTCCCGTGCTCGCATCACTCGGGTCAGAACCAGCAAAATATTCTTCGAGATTGGAAAGTCCATCGTTGTCCGGATCATCAGAAAATCCCGAAAGTGAGATCCCTGCACCCTCAAGCCAATCGTCAAACTTTTCAGCCGGACTCAGATCTTTCCAGTCGATGGCAGGGTCGATGATGGCCTGAATTTCCGTGGCACGATCACTGATCCTCGAACCGTAACCATTGGTCTGGCGGTAGAAGCGGATATCAGATGGATTCTCCGATTCACCAACAACCGGGATCAAATTCCAACCAGAATCGTCGCTACCGATGGAGAGGCCTCCGGCATCATAAAAAACCCCGTTGAAGCGATTTTCATTTGAGGGAATCGCGGCGGACGAATAGGAGGCATCCACCGAAAAGGTAACTGCAGCCAACTTCCAGATTGGGCCATCTTTGATGAACCACCCACCACCCGAATCGCGGGGAGAGACAATCGCCTCATCTTGGCCCAAGACATCTGAAAAATCGAAATGTAGAAGTTCATTACCTTCGACATCTACAGAACCGCCCACCTCATTACGACCCCATCGAGATTTTTGAGTCGCATAAGGCCCCCACTTCCACCCCCTTCCTACCACTTCTTCGTCGCGATCAATGCCCCGCCCGTGAACGACCATCTCTTTGCCGACCTCATCGGACTTTGTGTAGAGCAACGCATAGTCATCGAAAGTTTCCCAAATTTCAAAAACCCGTAGATCAGAATCCCCAATTCTCACCGGAGTTCCTTTCACCGCAAACGTCTTGAGTTCAACCCCATTAAAAAAGGCCTGCTGTGTCACCTGCTCCTGACTAGCGCCCAGATGGTTGGCGGTAATAAAATGCTTGGGAGAAATAATGGTGGCATGCGAGGTTAAATATCTCAGCTGATGCTGCCAACCACTCCCCGCATAATCGCCAGCCGGCGCGGTGCGTGTATTCGCAGCAGGACTTAAACCATCTCGGAATATCAACCCACTTGCCGGAAGTCCGGCAAGAGCCCATAGCAAAATGTATCTCACTGTAAAATAAGATAGCCCTAATTCACTTTTTTGTCGCCCTAAAATTAAATAATACACCCTAGCCAAATAACTCCGGATCCTGAGTTTGTTGGGCAAGATAACCCGAATCTTCGCTAAATTCCCCAGCATCAATTGCCTCATGTACCAACGCATCACAACGTTCATTGAGTGCGTTGCCGGCGTGTCCCTTAACCCACTTCCAAGCTATGCTGTGCCCCCCAACATCTTGATCTAGCTTTTTCCAAAGATCACGATTCAGCACCGGCTTCTTATCCGATTTAATCCACCCGCGTTTCTTCCAACCGCCCAGCCATCCTTTCGTCATGGCGTCGACGAGATACTTAGAATCCGAGAACAAAGTGATCGCGCACGGCTCCTTAAGAATTCCTAGCGCCGCGATTGCCGCCATAAGCTCCATGCGATTATTAGTGGTATGATCAAATGCCCCTTTTAACTCCTTACAATGCTGACCAAAAATGACGATCGCCCCAAATCCTCCCGGCCCCGGATTTCCACGGGCCCCGCCGTCGGTGTAAATTTCAACCCTTTTCATAAAGCGGCAATCTTAGTCTCACACATCTTACTCACAGCTTCAAAATCCTCCTGCGACAAAAAAGCCGACTTCGGTAAAATGAAATACTGGTCCTTCTGCAGATAAAGTAAAATTCCCTTTGGAGACAAATAGCGATCTTCAAATTCGCGCCACTTCAGGGTCTTCTCATGTCCCTTCGATTCCTGATGGACCTTCTTATCGGAAAAGGTCCAATTGAGCATCTGCCCGGCCTCCGGGGACGACTTGGCGCTATGAATAAGGCGGTATTGCCAGAAGGTTTTCCGCATAAAGAGCAAAGGTCCAACAAGAATGCAGAGAAAGCCAAAAGTCCGCTCACCAAGGGAGAGAAGAAGCGCTCCGATCGGAACCAAAATGAGATAAAAATATCGGAACATCAGGAAAATTGGATGTCGGTTTCGCATATGCATCGCCGAACCCAACTTTAGGGTCTTGACGTCAAATCGGCTCGTCGCTTGATACTGGCTCATCTACTCCGCCAGCCATAGCGCCTTCCTTTGCGCTGGACAAGACTGCGATCTCCATGACTTTGTAAAGGAGATGAAGAAATTCCTTCCAAGATTATTATTATCGTTGATGGCAACCGGCGCCACGCTTACCGCACAAGAGGCTTGGATCCTCGAAATGCCCAACAAATACAGTGACTACCTCATCAAGAAATCAGTCGAAGAAGAGCATGACACCGTCGCTGGAATCATCGAGAAACTACCCGGTCTTGTCACAAAGAAACAAATCCGCGAAGTCGACTTAATCAAATGGAACGCCGAGGGAGGAAAAATTAATCAAAAGCGGGAAATTAACGATGGCGGACGCATCTTCAAAGCCGGAGCACGTTATTACTCAATCAGCGGACAAAAACCGGATTTTCGGAAAATTAAAATTACTGACGTTCCCACCAAGCGAAACCTCGAACTGAGCACTTACGGATTTCTTCCACGGGCCTGGACTCCCACCTTCGCCCACCGCAAAGGTAATCTCACTCTCCTTGTTTTAGAACGTGATACCGATTCACCCACTGCCACCGTTTCCCTTAAGAACATGCGGCAAATCGAATTCGACGCTGGCGAAGCGAAAGAAAGTGTCTCTTGGTATTCGGCCGACCCACTCGACACCAAAGAACTTTCCTACTCATCCGCGATTGCTTTGGCGGCGAACCCCAAGGTTGAGTTCATGACCAGAATTTTCTCGGAGGTGAAAAAAGATGGTGATTCCCTCCTTCGGATCGAAGCCAGCAGTGGCAGTCCGACCGCCACCGAATCAATCGCGCTCCACCACAACGAAGCAAAGTTTCAAGGACACAGCGAAACCACCGGCCCTCTCAAAAAGGAAACAATCAAAGTCAGCGATAAATCCTACACCAAAGAAGGCGAAGTTGGAGCCTGGACGCTCAATCTTACGAGCGGTGAATAGGCCCGTAAGAAGCCCTCATAAATTGTAAAATGAAAATCCCGGAACGAGTTCCCACTTCGGGGGTTTTCTTTTAAAGAACTAGCAAATCGTTTCTAGCGTTCCTCAATCGGAACGACTTTGGAAAGCTCGGTCGGCCCAACATACTTAGTGAGCGGGCGGTAGAGGCGGTTATCTTCGAGTTGCTCAAGAACCTGTGCGGTCCAACCGGCCATACGGGAAATCGCAAAGATCGGTGTGAAGAGATCGGTCGGAATATCAAGAGAGTAATAAACGGTCGCAGAGTAGAAATCGACGTTCGCATTCAACCCCTTGCGCTCACGCATCATAGTTGCAATCCGCTCGGACATGTCGATCCACTTGGTCTCACCCAATTCCTCGGTAAGCTTGATCGCCATCCTCTGGAGATGGGGAGCGCGCGGGTCGAGAACCTTGTAGACACGGTGGCCGATCCCCATGATCTTTTTCTTATTCTCTAGGCAATCTTCCACATAGGCATCGACCTTATCGAGGCTTCCGATTTCCTGCAGCATCTTGATTACGCCTTCGTTCGCGCCTCCGTGGAGAGGTCCTTTAAGCGTTCCAACGGCGGAGGTCATCGCAGAGTAGAAGTCGGATAGGGTTGCTACAGTCACGCGAGCCGAGAAGGTCGAAGCGTTCATGCCGTGATCGGCGTGAAGAATGTAAGCGATATCGAGAGTCTTCGTAGCGGCCTCGGAAGGCTCTTCACCGTTGATGAGATAGAGGAAGTGCCCGGCTTCGGAAAGATCATCGCGCACAGGCAGAAGGTCCAATCCCTGACGAGCACGGTGGTAATAGGCCACAATAACTGGAGTTTGGGCGCAAAGGGAAATGGCCACTTCGCGGTTGGCAGCCTGGTCCGGTTCACCAATTCCGGCACGCTTATCAAAAAGTCCCAACATGGAAACTCCAGTCCGGAGCACGTCCATTGGGTTCGCGTCTTTCGGCGCGGCTTTCAGGAAATCAATGACGCCTTGGGGAATCTCGCGATTTTCCCGGAGAGACTTCTCAAAATCGGCTAGCTCACTGGTGTTCGGTAATTTACCGAAGTGAAGAAGATAAGTGGTCTCCTCGAAACTGCAGTTCTCAACCAACTCATCGATGGAATAACCTAGGTAAGAAAGACGGCCATCGAGACCTTCGACGTTTGAAAGTGCGGATTCATTGGCAATAACTCCTTCGAGACCTTTGGCGTAATCAGACATAAAAAATAGAAATGGTGAAAGTTAGGGATACAGAGCAATAGTGCCACCACCAATAGTTCGCAAGGGTTTCCCGCAAAGATTGTTTGAGTTTTTTAGTTAGAGAAAATTAACTGTCTTCCCAAGATGCCGATGACAAAAAAACACACGATCCTCGCCCTAGAAACGAGTGTCGCCCAAGCTACCATGATTCTGGCCAATGCAAGCGGCATTCTTTCCCAGAAATCGTTTCGAAGCGAACGCTCTCAGGAATGTGATCTCTTCACTCCTCTGCAAAATCTGCTAAGCGAACTACCCTCCGATGAAAAACTCTCCGCCGTGGTCGTCGGTATCGGCCCAGGATCTTACAACGGGGCGCGCGTTGGTATCGCAGCGGCTCAGGCCATTGCACAAGTCCACGGGTGCCGGGTCGCTGGTCTCTGCTCATTCGAGGGAGTCCCCGAGGCGTTCGTTAACGAAACGATCTGGGCCTTGGGAGATGCGAGACGGGATTCCTATTTTCTCATGCCGATCCAGAATGGTCGGGCTCAAATCCCGCCCAAGCTCCTAGAGGAAGAAGAATTTTCTAGACTACTAGCTCAGTGCGAAGGGCCCAAAGTAACATTTGAATCACCCGAGCGCCTTCCGGAAAATGTCGATTGCCTCGAAAGTCATTCAACCGCCGAAGGGCTACTCAAGTCCTGGCTCGCCCGCTCGCCGGAAGAGCAAGAAAATCTCCTAAACCTGCCAGTCGAAGCCTTTTACCTTCGCCCACCACACATCACGAAATCCAAGAAAGGCTAGACAGCCTAAGTTGCCATCAGGGCGAAGAATAGGTTGACCCTGAAATCAGGCCGAACCCCTAGGCACAAATTCTGATCGTAGCCGCACGGCTTAACGAATTCATTCGTAACCAAGCCTCCTATCTTGTAAGAAACTAAGGGAATCGATGATGAAATCAAAAATATACATCCCTCTCCTTCTCCTGCTGGCCGTAGTTTTCGTGATCGTTTACCGGGAGTGGAGCGAGCCGGAGGAACAAAACGTCGAGTGGGTCGAAAAGGGTCGTTGGTTCAAGGGGAACACGCACACCCATTCCTTGTGGAGCGATGGCAATGACCTTCCGGAAATGATCGTCGATTGGTATAAAAAGGAAGGCTACGATTTCCTCGCTCTCTCCGATCATAATACACTTAGCCGCGGCCAGAAGTGGATGCCCGTAAACCAAGTCGAGAAACGCCGCCAGAAAGGAGATAGCGGAACGTTGGCCAAATACCTCGAGCGCTTCGGCAAAGACTGGGTGGAACTTCGAGGCGAGCCCGGAAGCGAAGAGGTCCGCTTAAAAACTCTTGAGGAAATTCGCCCCCACTTTGAGGACGATGGCGATTTTCTTCTCATCGAAGCCGAAGAGATCACCGATAAATTTCGGCAATATCACATTCACATCAACGCCATTAATTTGGGCGAGGTCATAAAACCGCAGAGAGGCGACTCCGTGGTCGAGACAATGCGGAATAATTTGCGAGCGGTCAAAGAGCAGTCGGAACGGCTGGGCCGTCCCATTCTCACCCACCTCAATCACCCTAACTTCCATTGGTCTGTCACTCCGCAGCAGCTGGCCGAAGTGGTGGAAGAACAATTCTTCGAAGTTTACAACGGCCACCCAGGAATCAATCACCTTGGCGACACAGATCACCCAAGTGACGAAGCAATCTGGGACATCGCAAACACTCTGCGCATGCTCGTGCACGATGCTCCCCCGCTCTTCGGAGTGGCCACCGACGACTCCCACTATTACCACGGTGGAAACGTATCCCCGGGTCGGGGTTGGGTCATGGTTTGGGCTGAGGAATTGGACGCCAATCAATTGGTGAAATCAATGGAGCGGGGAGAATTTTATGCCTCGACCGGCGTCGTGCTAAAGGAGGTGAAATACGACCAGGGATCCCGAAAACATCTCATCGAGGTCACTCCCGCGGAAGGGGTGGATTTTGAAACCCAATTTATCGGAACCCGTCGCAGCACTCCGGACACGACCGGTGAGGTTTTTGCAACCGTCTCCGGCACCACTGCGGAGTATCAACTCAGCGGAGATGAACTTTATGTTCGTGCAGTCATCACCTCCACTCGCGAGCACCCAAACCCATCTTACTCCGATCAAAAGGAACAAGCGTGGACCCAACCAATCGGTTGGCGGAAGTAAACGCAAAATTTCAAGTCCTCCGCTTCCAGCGTTTCGACTTCATCTCGAACCGCTCGAGCGTTCCCTCCGGAACTTCTTCAACGGGAATCCTGAGACTGAAGACCTCCTGCAGGCGACCTTCCAACTCCTTCGCTCCCGAACCCTCCACGCGAATGAGAACTTCCGCCATAGAATTTGCCTCCTCGATTAAAACTTCGTATTCCGCGATTCCTTCCACCGAACGCACCACCTCCTCAACGGCACCTGGATAGAGATTCACTCCACGAACTACCACCATATCATCAACTCGCCCGATGATGCCTCCCTTGAGCGCAAAATCATTGTCCGGCTGCACCAAATCACCCGTGCGATAACGTAAGAGCGGCGAACCATAGCGCCCCAGCGTGGTAAGGACCAATTCGCCAATCCCTTGATCATCCTGGTTAATGACTTCACAAAAGTAAGCTTCATGTCGCACCAGCAATCGACTGGGATCTGCAGTATCCCCCACTGTCACCGGCCCAATTTCAGTCATACCATGGTGATCGATCACCTCGGCATTCCACGCTTTGGAAAGCCGATTACGAACCTTAGGTAAGCTTCCGCCGGGCTCACCTGCCACAATGATTTTTTCAACGCCAAGGCTTCGAGCATCGTCCGCAACTTCGGCCAAGCGAAGTCCGTAAGTTGGCGTGCAACAAAGGATTTCAGGACGCAATCGCTCCATCATCTTAAGGCGATTTTCGCTGGAAAGCCCACCCGCTGGAATAGCACGAATTCCAAGTCCGACAGCCGATTCGAAACCCGCCCAAAATCCTAAAAACGGCCCAAAAGAAAAAGGAAAAAAGGCGGCCTGCCCGGGAGTCACGCCAGCCTTTTCCCAGACCCACGCCCAATTTTCGCACAGCCACTCCCAGCCTGCTTTATCATCAAGCCAAATCATCGGCTGCCCGCTGGTCCCGCTGGTCTGATGGAAACGATGATAACTTTCCAGTGGGTAGGTCAGATTGCTTCCGTATGGTGGATGGAGTTTTTGATCCGCCGCCAACTCCGCCTTGGTGGTAAGAGGTATCTTAGCCGAATATTCCTCAAGTGAAGATGCCGAACTTAGTCCTCCCAGCTTTTTCTGGTAAAATGGATTAGTCGAAAGCGCCGAAAGCAGGCTGTTAATTTTCTCCAAACTCATCATTTATTTCCAGTTTCTCCGGCTCCGGTTACAAGATAAACCGCAAAGGTTCCCAACCAGTGATCGCCTTCATAATGACCGCTAATAGCATCGCGTAGTCCCACCTTTTCGTGAGCCTCAGCGATCTTCAAAAGCACAGGATTTGGGTCCCCTTCCAATGCACTTGCAATTCCGCGCAAGTTCCATGCCCGATTCAAATTCAAACCAACAAGATGAACCAAATGGCCATCTTTAAAATCACTCACGGTGACCGGCGTGGTGAGATTCCCCAGCTCAAAACCCGGAAAGAATTTTTCCAGCCAAGCGCGATAAGCAGAAGCGGGGAGAACCCGCCGCATGAGGTCCGCTTCATTCAGCCCGGGCGAAAAGAAATCATTTCCACTGGGTTCGTAACGGACCGGATAATCCACATCTCCAAGGTAGAACATTTTCGCCTTTTTGACCAAGAGATCCACGAAGACCTGATCTCCAGTCGCACGAGCCCAGTCCAAAAAGTGACCGAGAGCGAAGGATGATTCAGGGTGGAAGCCACATCGGATTGGCCAATCGAGTTTGGGGAGATAGCTCTTAGCATTCGCTACGATCGCCTCTTCGACAGGGCGATAAAAGGAAGCCCATTCCCTCCCTTGAGCATCATCAAGGGAGCGAAGTTCGATCCCCAAGCGCAAAGCCCACGCCCAACCATACATGCGTTCAAAGGAAGGATTCTTTTGCAAGTAAGCCGCCTCCTTTGCCAAGCCATCGCGGGTCAGCTTTTTGGCTAGTTCCGCTCGCACGGATTGATTCCATTCCGCCTTTGGGAAAAGCCGGACGAGACGAACCAAAGTCCAGTGCCCGTGCACCGACGAATGCCAATCGAAGTGGCCAAAAAAGACAGGCGTGAGTTGGCTAGGAGCCTTAGCATCCTCTGGAGAACGTAAAACGTTTCCCGGCTTATTGGGAAATTCCCGATTAAGCCCGGCAAGAGCGAGGTCAACGAAGCGACTGGCATCAGCTTCGGAGAGACGATTTTGCGCAGGGAGTGACATTGCGGTTAAAAAAAGGAGGCAGGCAAACTTCATTACATCAGCTCGATATTGGTAAACTTTTTAAGAGTCACCACCAACAGCCAAAAGAGAGCAGTTGTGAGTGTAGCGTTTACAAAAAGGGTAAAATAAAAGCCGTGGCCTTTACGGAGCATCCATGGAATGACAAGAAACATCGGAAGAGTCGGCAGGACAAACCAAAAGGTATAGTAGGCATGATTAGCAATGCTTTCAATCCGAGTGGCCTGATCGGGAACCTTGCTTTCATGCCTCATCCAGATCATCGCGAGGATAGAGGTGAGCGGAAGGGCGATGAGGAGAGCTGAAAGCCGGTCGCTCAATAGCTGAAGCTTGGTCACGATAAGAATAATGACCGCTGTGAGAAAAATCTTCACCACATCCTGAGAGCTGGGCGTGAGGACTTTAAGAAGTTCGTTTTTGTCCATTGCGATGTGTCGACATTGATCGCATTCTACCAGTTATGCAAGTTGCTCGATTCGTTCTGCCTATCCTTTGCCTCATGTCTGCCTGCTCGGCGGACCCGCCAGTTGGTCAACCTCGGCCGGCCGGACCTCGAACGCTTGAGCCTACGACTACTCCGAAGGACGGGGCGCTGAAGCTCACCGCAGCACAAAAATCATCGATTGGTCAAAAAATTTGGCAAAACGAATCAGCTGGCAAGGTCACCGGATTAACTCATTGGAATGACGGGGAGGAATTCCCATCACTCGGAATCGGGCATTTCATCTGGTATCCCAAAGGTTTCAACGGACGTTGGACCGAGACTTGGACGGAGTTCGTCAACTACGCAACGCAGCGAGGTCTGCAGGTCCCCGCAGTTGGCCGAAACCCCAATTGCCCTTGGCCTAACAAACCTCCCTTCATGCGTGATTTCAACGGCCCACAGTTGGCCGGCCTTCGCAAATGGTTGGGGGCGAACATTACGATCCAAACCGAATTCATTGCTTACAAATCGCAGGCGGCTCTTCCCAGGATCATGCATGCCGCACCGGCCCACGAGCGCTCGCGCATCAAAGCGAATTACGACAAAGTAGCCTCAAGCGCAAATGGCGTTTATGCCTTAGTTGACTACGTCAACTTTAAGGGCGACGGAACAAACCCAACCGAGCGCTATAACAATCAAGGCTGGGGGCTAATATGGGTGCTCATGGAGATGAAGAATGTCCCGGCAGGACAAGCCGCCGCACGCGAATTTGGCGCAGCTGCCAAGAGACGACTCGATCTGCGAATTGCCAATTCTCCTCAAGAACGCGGTGAATCGCGTTGGAGACCGGGTTGGCACAACCGCTGCGATTCCTACGGCCGGGCGCTTTAAGAATCAGCCCCGCTACTTCGACTTAAGCCGCTTCAGAATTTGGGTGGCCAGTTTACCGTGCGAAGAATTAGCATCGACCGCGATGACTGCCTCAGCAGCCTTGATGGCTTCCGCCGTTTGCTTACCATGATTTAAAGCAGCAAGCTTAGGAAAAAGAGCTTTTTGAAACAGAGCTCCTTTAGGTTCAAATCTGGTAACGTAATCGTCGACCAATTTGACCACCTCATCATAGGAATCCTTGTGAAAAACCTCCTTGATGGCACGATCCAGATCCGCAAATCCCATCTCCGCAAGATGATCCTTTCGGAAGCCCAATGAATCATCGGGATCAAGTTTCGCCAGCTCTTCAAGATGTTCAGCGTTGAGGGAAGGGTCCGCACCCCGAGGAGTGCTCTTAACTAGAGCCATCAGACTCTTGGCCCTCTCGAGACCATTCTTCTGATAAGCTTCTTCGATCGATTTCAATCTCGCCACCTGATCCTTGGAACGGCGAATGACTTTGGCAGCGTGCTTTAATGGCCCATTCATGGCGGCGCCGGTTTCCCGCGCATAAACGAGGCCTTTGGAATTGAGAAAAAAGGCCGTCGGATAGCGCTCAACTCCAAAATTCTCTGCCACCACTCGGTTGGCAGCAAGAGGGGAAACCATCCCGGGGGTCTGCTTCAGAGGAACATCCAAAAGAACAGGCACGAAACGGTCCGCAATGGCCGCTTGAAACAAATCTTGGGAAAGCACGCGTTTCTTGAATTGAACGCATGCCCCGGAAATCTCAGTAGATAGGAAGACCACATAGACGTCCTTCTTTTCTTCAGAAGCCTGCTTCTTGGCTTCTTTAAGATCACTGAGCCATCCTCCTTGAAGAGGGAGAATGAGCACTAAGGCAAGGGCCGATCGAAACACGGAACTATTTTCCTTTCTTAATCTTGTCGGCTTGCTTCCGGAGATCATCTGCCTGCTTTTGCAGACCAGCAGCACGCTTCTCCAGCTCGCTGATGTCGCGCTTTCGCTTTTCCATCGCTTCGTGATTTTCCACCACGTCTTTCATGGCCTGAGCTTTACGGGCTAGTTTCTCACGCTCCGTTGCGGCATTCTTCAGGACCACCTCAGCTTTTTTTGCGGCATCACGAAGCGTGTTTAAAGCCGCCTCAGCCGTGGTTATTTTCTGATCTGCTTCAGCTTTGGCTTTCTGCAAATCCTTCTCGCTGGCGATTGCTTTGACCAAATCTTCCTCTGCTTTTTTAGCATCTTTTTTCAGCTCATTGATATCAGTGACAATCGCAACTGGCTTAGAGACAATTGGTTTACGCGGCTTGGGATTCTTGGCCATTTCCTTTATTTTTGCAGCACGGGTTTTTGCCCCTTTGATCTGATCACCGAACTTGTCGGCCTGCTTGCCAAGGTCTGACTCAGGTGCAAGTTTCTTCATTGCCACAACCGCCGTTACGGCTTCGTCATACTTCTTTAAAGAGTAAAGAGCCTGAACTTCATACATCTTGATCCGCTGGGCATCCTCTCCTTTAAGATTTTCCCCATCCTTCTGGGACGCTTTCACAATGTCGTCATATTTCTTATCACGGAACATCAGGTTATAGCGTGCTTTCTCCTGTTTGAGCGCTTCTGCTTTTTTGATTTCAGCCACGTAACCGGTCTTCCCTTCTTTATCGGCCTCAGCAATAAGCGTTAACTCTGGAGCGTAATAATCGCGAATGAAATTCTGAGGGAGAGCCTTCAGCGCCTTAACGTAAAGCTCCGCACGCTTGAGATCCTTCTCTTTAAAGGCAGCAGCGAATGCCTTATCACGATCCACTCGGACCTGATGCATCTCCCCAAGGTGCTTCAAATACTCGGCAGCATTTTCGCGGGTCTCGCTCGAATAAGCATAAGGTCTGCCCTTAAGATCGGTTAGAACCACCGATGGGATGGTTTTAAAATGGTAATCCTGTTCGAGCTCGAGAATATGTTTGTGAGCTTCTTCCCGTGTCCGGGGCACTTCGAACAGCACTTGCACGAAGTCTTTATCCATCGCTTTTTTAAATGGATCGGTCTTAAGAACCTTCTCTTCGAAAGCCTTGCTTTGGGGGTGCCAACCCGAGCCTGAAAAGATCATGAGAACATCCTTCTTGGACTGGGTCGCGTTAGCCTGAGCCTCTTTTAAAAGTTCCTTGGGGGCTTTGGCATGGAGCAAGAATGGGATGGCAATCAACGCAGATGCAAAAAAGGGAAATGGTTTCATAACAATTTAAATAAATATCTCTCAGCAAATTCACCCAGCCACGGCGAGCCGTCGAGTGGAAAAATAAAAAGGCTCCGGGACACCGAAGCCTTTGGGGGCAAAAAATTCTCTTACTACAGCAAGGACTAAACCTCGTCGGCATGGAGCCAGCGGAAGGAAACAATCTGGAAGCGACGTCCAAAATTAACCTCACCGTCCTCGGGGACACGTGGGTTTAATCCGGTGACCTGATCAGGCCTAACGGGCTCTGGGGTGCGCTGAACAATAGCCTCACACCAAGCTTTCGCGAGGATCTTACCATTAATATCACGGGACTCGCCATAGGAACGCACCGTAAAGGTGTCCGAGCGAGCGGAGAGTCCCGAACCGATCACTTGGAGAATGTCACCTTGAGTAATATATCCAGGAGTTCCGTAACCAGTGGAGGCTGGCTTGAGAAGCTGATCACTGCGAGTGAGATCGGACTGCCGGGGATTACCCTCAGCAACCAAAGCACCCTGATTGGGAAGGCTCTGCTTAGCGATTGGGAACTGCTGATTCTGACCACGGTTGGGGAGTGACTGCTCGAGGGCAGCCTCAATGGCACCGTTGCGACCAGTCGGATCTTCAGTAAGACGACGATTCACAAAATCGGAAAGCCCGAAGAATGGAGCGCGCACCTTGACCTCGCGGACGATGGCCTCAGCTAGCGAGTCAATCTCTTGATCACCCAGACTACGAAAACCAGTGAACACCTTGGTGGAATACTCAGCCTTGTCGTTCTCCTGACCCTGCGGGAAGAGAGTGCGGGGGAACGGAGTCCGGTTTGGTGAGCCATAACCGGTATCACGAGTCGTCGCGAGCAAAGCCTTCCAGGCCTCCTTGTTGGTAGAGTGCACATCGAATCCACCATCGATCATGAGACGTCCCGCAGCGCGGAACAGATCATTCAAATCATTGGTCGGGTCTCCGTTGCGATCCCAAAGTCTTAGGTTGCCGTTATTGAGGGGGCTTCGAACCGGATCTTGGGCAAAGTTGGCGACCTGGTTTTGAGTTGCTCCAGTAAGGAAGAAGTCAGACCAAAGATTATGGTTCACCTCATAGCTCATATCGAAGATTAAGTGATTTTTTTCCGGTAGGTAGAATACAATGTCGCTAAAGAGCTGGGCCCAGTAGCCGGTTCCCAGTCCCGCTGCAGACCACCCTCGATTATTCCCGGGAATCTCAGTTGGGATGGTTCCCGTGGTTGGCACTTTGGGGTCAGCAACTGAGGTTCCGATCGTGTAACTCGGGTGCCAGACATACTCGGATAACTGGAGGTGACGGAGGTAACCCAATGAAGGAATCCCGACTTCCCGAGTAGGGACTTCAAAGGCAACCACCGTATCAACCCCGAAGTTGGCTTTCCCGAAAGGGAACCCGGTTTGGAATCCGTTACGCAGAACCGGGTTCAGGTTATCCCAACTGAGTTCGTCACTCGGATTATCGCGGGTGTATATCCCGTGGAAGTACGGCGCTCGGTTGGTTAGATTATCGTAAGGATTACGACAAATATAAGAAGCACGGAGGTTCCAATTTCCAAGCGGAGCTTCTTGGAGGAATAATTCATTGTTAACGCCTTTGTTTGAGGCGGTCTCATCAAGCCAGCGAACCCGGAATCCATCCCGCGAGTATGGGTGAGGAGGATTTCCTGCATCGACATGATCACCGGGGCCGGTCAACTGGTGAACGACACCTTCGGTTCCAGTAGGCCACTCGAGTGGAAATTCATCTCCGCCTCCAGCCTGCAACGACACACTAGCATACACAAGAGCTGGCTCATTCCGCCAACTTGAAATCGTGGGATTAGGATTATTCTGCAGATACTTGAGCATGAACATGTAGTTATCTGCACCGTGTTCCTTGTAGCTCAGTGGGCGCTCCCGATATGAAGTTGGAGGAGTTGGCATCAACTCGGATGCCTTATTATCCTCGTCCCGGGCGTATGATGCGCGACTGCCGCTAAGATTAGGGATGAGATAGTCCTTGAAAAGATAGCTGTCCGATGAAGGCGCCTCGCGGGCTTGAAGAATATTAGCTCCAAACTGGTTGATATTGAGTTCACGAGGGGCACCACCCATCGAGAAAATAAAAGTCTCACCAGGAGGAATAGTCACCGCAGGAAGCTTAAAGTAAACCTGCCCGCCATACTGGCCGTCAAAGGTATTGCGGCGTCCCCCGAAGTAAATTTCACGGGTGAAGTTCACTTTGCCGTCAAACTCCACTGTTTTCTTACCATTCAGGAAGAGTTGAAGAAGCATCGGCTTATCGAGACGCATCTCGACGTTGTAAGGATTCCAGAGTCCAATCCGCGGGTAAATACAGAGACGAAGAGCATGCTCTTGCTCGGAACCAGTCCCTCTCGGGTAGGTTGCCAGATTGTAATAAGCACAGGCTTCAACGATCACAGGCGTGATCTTAATCGTGGAAAGGTTCCGGGGGTCCGCTGGACGAAGATTTTCCACGTCATAGACATTGGCACCACCATTACGGGAGGGCGCTCCCCGCCAGATTTTCTGCTCACGAATTCCGGTGGAGGCATAACCAAAACTAAATTCGTTTGCGAGGTTCGCCCAGTTCCAGAGCAGCTCGAAAGTCGGAGCAATATCCTGCAACTGGGTGTCATTGAAATCTACATCGCGGATGGCCGCATAGCGCTCGTTCGGAGGTCCAATCAGGAAGTCATCGGGAGAAACTCCGATGTAGCAAGGTCGGCTGGGATCATTTAAATCACGGATCTCCGGGGCTTGTCCATTGTCCGAGTTGTGAAGGAAAGCAGAGAGGTTCTTTTTTAATCCACCATCGCGAACGTTACAGATCACGCTACTGGAGAAGCTCGTCATCGCATGGAAATTATTCAGCACTCCGATACGGTTGGACTCACTGATAATGGTGAAGGTTTTAGGTGTAAGCACCCGTGTATCACGATTTTCCTGACCCTGCGCAATTCCTTCAATGACAAAAGGTTCGGTATCCTGTGGATGGAGCATTCGCTGCATTCCCGTCCCATTGTTGTGATCAATAGGGCTATTTCTGTGGGTGTCAGGGCGTCCGACGTGGGCCTTCTGGTTGTTGGACTGAACCCACCACGCATAACCGCCGTTTGGACGAATCTCGGTTCGTCCGTCAGGAGTCAATCTAGGCTTCTCAGTTACCACCTTACGAACACGCACAAAGTCACGGGGGTTACGAACCGACCCTCGCGACACAATTTCGACAACATCTTTCCCAAGGGGCAGATTCTCAGTCAGCGCATCTTGATACTGGCGGGCCCCTCGCATCTTGTCCCGGCCGCCCTCGTTACCGCTGACGAGGTAATTAGTAACCTGATCCCGCACCTGGAAATTCGTGCCATTCCGCGCATCGTGTAACCCTCCGTCGTCCATGTCCCTCGTGAAGGGACTGCCATTCTGGTTTTGCTCAAATCGTGAACTGACCACCCCCATCCACTGCTCATTATTGACACCCTCGATTGCAAGAGTGTCTGGATTACTATCAAGAAGTGAGGCGCTAACTGCTATCCGCTGGTCAGGACCCAAATCCCGCTGCAACTCGCCAATGGCGATCATCAGCCCCAGCCGGGCGTTTGCCCGCGCTTCCTCTTGTGCCCATTCAAATCGGCTTGTTTTTACCGTAAGAGCCGAGAGCGAAAGAAATGCGACGGCCACCATCGTGAGCAGGAGAAGAACAGATATCGTGGCAATCAGGGCGAATCCCTTGATCGCATGTCGAACATTGTGTGCTTTCATGATGAACACTATGTAAACACATTGTGAACTCGTGACAACCATGAAATGGACCCAGTTCTCGAAAAAAACGGGGGGTGACATGCAGCAAATCCCCCACAACCATCTTAACATTAATAGGTTAAGATATTTCTGCGCAAATTTCCTAAACTGCGGAACTTTTCCGCTCCTTATTTAAGAACGCGGAACTATCCCCCAAAATCCCTCGGAAAAGTCGAATCTGAGGTAATGAACATATTTACTTACGGGAATTCCACAGCCGAAAAATGGAAGTCAGCGCTCAAACGAGCACCGCTAAAGGCACATTCTTAATTAAATCGACTCCAATAGAACCCCCTCGTGCTGCAGGAGCTTCTTCTTGATCTCCAAACCTCCTCCAAAACCAGTCAACGAGCCGTCTTTCCCGATCACTCTATGGCATGGAACGATAATTGAAACCGGGTTTGCTCCATTTGCAGTACCGACCGCGCGAACCGCTTTTGGATTTTCCACCTTCTCCGCTATTTCTCCATACCCACGGGTTTCACCAAATGGAATGGCACTCAATTGACGCCAAACCAATCGCTGAAATTGGCTCCCGCGAGCGTCGATCGCTACCTCAAAAATTTCACGGTCACCTTCGAAATACTCGGTGAGTTCCTTCTCAGCCTGATTTAAAAAACGGTCCCGCGAATTATCTTTTGGCAGGGTCGATGGCTCGATGCGATGGCCGAAAAAGAGCCCACAAATCCCTTTCTTGGAACTCAGGACATACAACGGACCCACCCCGCTCATGACCTTCCGGGCCGCCACGGCATGTTCCGGAGCCGTTTCCTTCTTCTTATCTTTTGATGATTTTGAGCTCATGCCATTCCCTCTTCTCCCTCTCCCAAAATACTTTTCGCTACGGTAACGCAACCAAACCCGCAAGACCTCCGGAAGCTCATTGCGCTCCTCTTTACTCAACTTTTCATAGACCGCGAGTGCGCGATCCCTAGCCTGACGACACGATTGGTTCTTCTCATGCGCATTCCACCGCCTGCGCGCCTCACGAATCAAGAGGCTCGCTTCTTTGATCAATTCCCCCCGCACGTTCATCGCCATAAGGTAAATCGACCCTACCCGAAAAAAAGATCAAAAACTTCCGGACGATTAGCCGTCCTGAAATTCATTTGCCTCGGCCTCGCGCCTAGAGAAACCCGGAGAAAATGCTGAAACCCACCCGAGGTCCCTGCGGTTTTACTTTTTATTAAATGTTCCCCTGGCCAACTGTCAGGTATGTCCCTGCGCGTCAATATGGCTCGCCCTGGGAAAATCATCGAAGCCGAGCAACGCTCCAGCATTCAAGAAGTCGACGGCACCCTCGCCGGACGGCTCGGTCGAATGTCGCTGGGGCAACAAGTTATCACTCTCGCCATCTGGCCGCTCTTAGAACAAATCCTAAGCTTCATGGTCAATACCGTGGACCTTATCCTCGCCACTCGTATGGCCGATGGCGACGCCCGCGTTGCCGTTATGGACGCCCTCGGCCTTGGCGGCTATGCGATGTGGCTCATGATGATTCTGCAAGGGGCCGTTGCCACTGGAGTCCTCGCCATCGTCTCGCGCGCCGCCGGAGCACGGAAACCGGAGGAAGCACGGCAAGGGCTTGTCCAAGGTATCCTCGCCGGGCTCTTCATGGGAATCCTTTCCGGGCTCATCATCCGACTCAGTCTTCCGCAGATCATCAAAGTTTTCGGACTCTCGGACGCCGCCTCCGGATACGCCTTCACCTACCTTTCGATCCTCGCCTGGTCCTGCCCTTTCCTGGGAATATTCTACGCCTGCACCAATGCGCTGCGTGCCATCGGGGACACTCGCACCCCCTTCTTCATCATGCTCTTCATCAATATGTGCAACATGATCTTGAGCGCCGGTTTCGTATTTCTAGATCCTCCTCTCGGCGGCATGGGTATCGCCGGTCTCGCCTGGGGAAGTCTCCTTGCCTGGCTTCTTGGCACCCTTGTGGTCGTCGTCTTACTCAGCCGAAAATACAAACCCGAATCAGAGGAAATCACCCTAACCCTGCGACAAGCAAATTGGACCCCGCAACGTGAGATGATGGCGCGTATCGGCCGGGTCGGATTGCCTCAGGGTATCGAAATGCTCGGCATGTGGATGATCCACGCCTACGTCCTCCGCTTTATCACCGGACTCGCCTTCGATGGCGCCCTCGGCGCTCACTTCATCGCAATCCGAGTCGAATCTCTCTCCTTCCTCCCCGGCTTTGCCATCGGCACTGCCACAGCCACCTTGGTCGGACAGTATCTCGGAGCCAATAATCCAAAGATGGCTCTGAAAGCTCTCCGTACCGCTTGGCTCTTCGCTCTCGCTTTCATGAGTGCGATTGGCGTCTTCTTCCTCCTTGCCCCAGAAGTCATCGTGCGTCTCATCCTCCCCGAAACCGACGCCCAAGCCACTCAACTCATCGCGGTCGCCGGACCGCTCGTCTTCATCTGCGGGATTTTTCAACCCGCACTCGCTACCACCATCGTCTTAAAAACCTGCCTGCGCGGCGCCGGAGCGACACGCATCGTCATGAGATGCTCCTTTACCTGCCTGATCCTCATTCGCGTCATCGGGATTACCGTTTACGATGCCTACTTCGACCTCACCCTCATCAAAATATGGACTTTTATGAGCATCGATCTTTTCATCCAAGCGGGCCTATTCATCACCATCGCATTTCGCGGCAAATGGCTTGAGACAAAAATCTGACCTTATTTCTTCCCCAGCGCAAAAAGGGTTCCATCTTCGCTTCCAATTAGAATTGTTCCCTTGGCATAGCTTGCAGCCGCCACCAATGATTCCCCGAGGTCTATCTTCCAGACTTCGTCTCCGCTCTTTAAGTCGATGGCATACAAGCGCCCATCGCTTGAGCCACATACCACACCATCAGTAAAGAGAATTGGCGAACTCTCAACACGCCCACCCGTCTTGAATCTCCAGACCGGATCTCCACTCTCACGCGAGATTGCGTGAATTTTTTTATCCCGCCCGCCGATGTAAACATTTTTTTTGTCCACTGCCGGCGCTGCCATAAAGGGAAACTTACGATCACTGTATTTCCATTCTAATTCACCTGAAGCCAAATCAGCTCCCATCACTTTATTCGAATGATCCCCCCATGCCACAAAGCTCCCTTCCGTCCCCACGGTTGAAACAATCGGCGCTTCGCCTTCAACTTTAGTCAACGGTTTTCCATCCGCCAAATTCAGGGTGTAGAGAAAGTGATCACACCCTCCAAAAACGACCCACTTCCCATTAACGACAGCCGGAGTGCCATTAATCGGCTGTTCGGTCTCATGTTTCCAAATTTCTTTCCCTGATTTCGCATCCAGCGCACGACAAACCCCGTCGTAACCATTCATGACAATCCAGTGTGCCTTCCCATCCGGACTTTTCGTAAGATTCACTCCTGCCGTAATCTTATCATCAGTCTCGATTGCCCACTTGTCCTTGCCTGTCTCCAACTCGAGCGCGTAAAGCTTCATATCTTCACAACCAATGAAGATCGTATCGTCCAAAATTGCTGGGGCCGCCTCAAAACTCTGCTCGAATTCCCGCTGCCATTTCTTTTTCCCCGATTTTAAATCTACCGCCGTCAAAAGCCCCGCGCTGTTTCCAAAGACCACGATATCCTTGGCAATCACGGTCTCTCCCACGATCGCCCCTTCGGTCTGAAACATCCACATAATATTCGGCTTTGGAGGTAAGGCGACCCCAACTTGCCCCGACAACCCTGCACCTCCACGCGCCACCGTCCAATCATCACGATCCTTCTTCTGCTCTCCTTTTTCGTCAGCATGACACGCTGTCACTACCAGCGACATCATTCCCAAGATCATCTTCTTCATGCCCCCATGCTGACACAAATCCCGCCACGATCAATTCAGCTTTCCCCAAACGCGCGACGATAAAGCGTCTCAAAATCCCTCACGGTCAACGGCCGCGGATTAAATTGCCCCGTCCATTGCTGTGCCGCCTCTGCTGCCAGCTGACCAATCATTTCTGAGGGCACCATAACCGGAGGCAACTCAGCGAGCTCGTGCAAATGCTCGACCCACTCGATAAGCCTAGGCTTTAATTCGTCATAAACACTGCCCACTACCTCGGCATTCCAGCGCATCACGACAGGGAGCATTGTGATTACAGCGCGCCCGTGAACGACATCAAAATGAGCTGTCAAGGGATTCGCTGTTGCATGAGCTGCCCCCAACATACTCGCCTCAATGGCACTCCCCGCCAATGCCGAACCAACCAACATTCTATTACGATCCTCTAGCGAATCCTCGCCTTTTAAGATCGCTTCGATGACCGGCTCGATGCTCCAAAAGGCCTGAAATGAAAGCTCCCTTGATTTGTCGGTTCCTTTATTACAAACCGCACTTTCGAGAGAATGGGAAAGGGCATCGAGCGCCGTCAACCTTGCCACCTGCAATGGCATTGACCCGGTCAGCTCAGGATCCAAAATCACCACCTTGGCCAACGCCCGAGGATCACCGCACGCCATCTTCTCATGGGAGCCGTCCCGACACAAAACAGCATAACTCTGGCATTCACTACCCGTTCCGGAAGTCGTCGGGATCGCAATGAACGGCAACATCGGACCCTTCGCTTTCCCATGGCCCTGGTAGTCCGACATCACTCCACCACCACTCAATAAAAACAAAGCACCTTTCGCGGTATCCATCGAACTCCCACCTCCCAAACCCACAATAAAATCCGGACTCACCGCTCGTGCAAATTCCGCGCATCGTGCCACATCAGACTCCGTTGGGTTTTCCCTAACCTCATCAAAAACCACGACATCCTCCAAGAGCGCAGCTGCTCGGTCGACATGCCCCGCTTTGACGATCCCCGGATCAGTCACGATCAAAACTTTCCCCGAAACGTGCTTGGGGAGTTCTACCAAGGAGCCCGGGCGATGAATGGTGATTTGAGAAGATGACGTCACGAATTTTCTAGGCCGGACACTAACGGCTCCCCGCCGCTTTTCAACGCGAGCTTTTAAATTTTCCATTCACTCGTTCTCATGGCATCGTCACCCGGCTAAAATGAAGCTTCTTCTCCTTATTCTCAGCACCCTCTCAGCTTGGTCCGATTGGTCCCAATGGCGCGGCCCCAAGGGTAACGGAAACTTCGATCACGAAACCCGCTGGTCCCATCAATGGCCTGCGTCAGGCCCCGATACGCTGTGGTCGGCCAAAGTCCACACTGGCTATTCAGGCATCGCAGTTAGCGAGGATCGAGCCTACACGCTCGGTAATTTTGAGGGTGACGACCTTATCCAGTGCCTCGATGTCACTTCCGGAAAATTAATCTGGAGCGAAAAATATCCACAGGATTTGATCCCAAAATACAATCCCGGTGGCCCCAACGCCCCACCCGTCATCGAGGACAAGTGGCTTTACACGTTCAGCAAACAAGGCCTCGTTTCCTCCCGCGATAAAGCCACCGGCAAAGCCCGCTGGACTACCGATATTGCAACTGCCGCCAAAGCACCGATGCCAACCTGGGGCTTCTCCTCCGCTCCCGTCATCGTTGGCGACCGTCTCTTCCTCAACGCCAACACATTCGGCATCGCGCTCGATAAAAATACGGGCGCGATCCTTTGGAATTCTCCTCCGTTCTCCGGAGGGTATGCCGCCCCTGTCCCCCTCAACTGCCGAGATCAAGCGGCCGTTGCCATTTTTGGAAACAAAATCATGCATGTTGTTTCCCAAGCTGATGGCGAGGTTCTCTGGAAGGTCGACTGGCCCACCCGCTTGGGCGAAAACTCTGCCGACCCACTCCTCATCGGAAACAAGCTTTACCTCTCCTCGTGGTGGGGTGAAGGGGCAGCCCTCTTCGATCCCAACCTTGATTCAACCGAACCCATCTGGACCAACGAAGAATTCCAAAACCACATCAACTCTCCCGTCCTGCACGAAAGCCACCTTTATGGCTTCGACGGCCCCGTTCATAAAAAGAAAATCAAATCGTTCCTCCGCTGCCTCGATATCAAAACCGGCAAAACAGTCTGGTCCCACCCCAACCTCCGCGGATCACTTATCATCTCGAATGGCAAGCTCATCATCCTTACCCAAAACGGCACCTTGATCGTCGCCAAAGCCAGCCCGAAGGGCTTCAAGGAAATTGCTCGTCACGAAGGTCTCGGCAAACGAACTTGGACGCCTCCGCTTCTCCACAAGAGCAAGCTTTTCATCCGCGATGCCGACGGCGCCGCCACGTGTTTGAAGCTTGGAGAAAACTCTCCCTAAAGACCCATACAGCAGGCAGAAAAATCGCCCTCTTTTGGTTGGAAACTAACCGGCCACAGACAAGTCCCCTTGGATCGCACGCCGACGGTAGAGAAACTCGAAAAGATTCCCCTCGTGCGGCTGCTCCCACTGGACGCGATTTGTCGGAAATGGTCCAATGTTTAGACGCTCGATATCCGGGCTCAACATGAGCTCCTGGATCCATTCCTTGTTCTCGGTGAAAGCGCTGACCACGAGAGTCTCACCAATATTGGCCAACATCTCTGACTGGGGCATCTCGACAATACTTGCGTAGGGAAACATGAACTCGGTATTCGCCAGCTGATGATCTTTATCATCACAGGCAACCAAGGTTGGGCAAAGATAGGTCTGGTCGAAAGCCTCCACCCTTCGACTACCGCCACGATGGCCTGCCGTGGCATCACGGGCCCCTTCTTCCTTGAGAAGGTCATCGATCATCCCGTCGATTCCCTCTGCCAAGGCAGTATTCGCAAAACCGCAAAGGAGAGCATCAGAATCATCGCGGGCCAGAGGCTTGATGTCGGCTAACTTGGCCGCCAATGCCTCCGCAATTTCATCACGATGGGATGGGACCAAAATCGCTGAAGTATTGATACAGCTTCGACCTCCATTAGCCGAAATTGAAGTCACAAGCACATCAAGAAATTCTTCCCAACGATCGATGTAGTCTTCGCCGATCAAAATCTTAGAACGACCGGTTCCATGAACCTGAATGTTCTTAAACGGAGCGTATTTCCGAACCGTGACATCCGAACCGAAGGAGATCCCAGCACCACAAGAAGTGAGCAATGTGTCACCCCCCTCGTGGGTGGTAGGATAATAACCAAAAGCCTCTTTTGGGAACCCCGCCTGAATCATGGCCTGCACGATTCGAAGAGGCGTAAAAGGATCCTCGCGACCCGGCTTCAAAAGAACAGGAATCTTCATCACCAAAGCGGGAAGCCAGAGTGAATTCACCGCCGGAGCGTTACTCGGAAGGGACACTCCCAGCGAACTGGTCGTCGGATAGTAATTGACCTCCAAGCCACCCACTGAAGTGATCCCCTTATCAAAAATCTCCAAAGGCATCCCTCGGGTCAGCCCTCCAATAACAGTGCGAATTTGCGACATCGCTGCATGGATTTTACCCATGTTCATCTTCACCAAAGTATGCGGAAGCCGGGTCAGTGCAGAAAGCGATTCAATGTAATCGTCAGGGCCCTGCATCGAATCGCCGCAAGGCAATTCGGCATTTATGAAAAGTTCCGCTGCCTTCTCGCAATAATCCGCAAGTGTCTCAGCCGGAATGGCATCGAGGGCAGCTTTCGATTCGCTGATACGCAAAAGATCACGCCGGATCAATCCCGGGTTCGCAGTGTGCGTCGTCAGATTCTCGTTGAGTTCGACATGGTCGGCAGACTCGTAAGATTCGCCGAGGCGTAGGATGGGAATTTGCATGGCTTTAAGTCTTAGTAAACACCTTCAATCACAGCTTTGGTCCCACTCTGGAAAGGCCGGACGTCGCCGACTCCATCCCACGGGAATTCGTCACACTCGGGACGGCGAATCGCTTCGTCACGCTCTAGGAATCTTGGCACGAAAAACTCTTTCGTCATCGTCGTGAGCTCAACTCGGCCATAGTCGCCATAGTCGACAATCTTGGTGGAATCTTCTGGATCAACCACTCGTAAGATCGCCCGTGGTTGTGGCGCGTAGTAGGTCAGGGAATACTCACCAGGCTCCCTCTTCTTTGAAATTGCGAGACCCATCAAGGTGTTCCCGTAAGTCGGCGCGTAGTTGATTTTGCCCTCAAGAACCTCTTCCTGAATGAACTTCACATACTGCGGAGTCATCGTTGTCCCACCAGCAAAAACACCGCGGATCCCTGCATCAGCGAGCGACATCCGCAACGAGAGGCTCTCGAGCAAACGGGGCGTAGTGAAGAGACATTTGATGTCGCGGTGGCGGATGATTGTCACAGCCTGATCAATGACATGTTCCTGATAAGCCTGGGCCATCTGCATTTCGCCCATCCCGATCAGCCGCTTTACCCAACGGGGATCGAGATCGATAAAGTAACACGCTCCACCACGGATGTTGGCAAGGTGCTCGATCGCCATGCGCAAACGACGCGGGCCAGTCGGTCCCACCATCAACCAGTTGGCACCCTGCGGGAAAAAATCCGGGCCATAGTGCTCAGAAAACTCAGTGTAGTCGGTTTTGTAGTCTTCCCAACCGATCCGCTGCTTTGGCATTCCGGTGGTTCCGCCCGTCTCAAAAACATTGTATGGGCGTCCCTCATAGGCCTTAGGAATAAACTTAGCCGGATCCTCTTTGCGGAGGACCTCATCA
>JAQWSX010000161.1 GCA_029242935.1 Akkermansiaceae bacterium | reverse complement strand
TGAATATTAAGAATCCGGTTTGGAAAAGCGCTTAAAAGGGGCTCCTTCACTAGGCGCATATAACCCGCGAGACAGATGAGGTCGACACCACCAAGTCGCTTCAAAATTCGCGCGCTAAGATCAGCGCCACCTACCTCTACCGCGGTTGGAATTCCGAATGCTTTTGCTTTCTCCAAAATCCCAGCACCAGGCTGGTCAGAAATCACTAGCACAATCTCATCACCAAATTCCTCCATAAGGGCTTGGAAATTCGACCCCGTTCCAGAACCTAGCACTGCGATCTTCGCCATGAAGGGAATCCAGCAGAAACACCTCACAAAATCACGACTTGATTTGTGTTTCACACAAATGTGAAAAATCTCAGGCAGGTGATGACCAAATAAGAACCCCTAGAAAGCTTTCGGGTCTCAGTTCGTAACGGTTCACAAGACGCCTAAATTTACGCGTGCCAATCCCCACTCATCGGCTACCTTGCCTTCATGAGCAACGAGGCTAGCGCTGTTCCCGACGCAACGGGTCACTATGGTCAATTTGGCGGATGTTTCGCTCCGGAAACACTCATGACCCCCCTAGATGACCTCGTGGCCGCCTACGACGAGGCCAAGGCTGATCCTTGTTTTCAGGCTGAATTGGATGATCTCCTCCAAAATTACTGCGGCCGTCCAACCCCTCTTTACTTTGCAGAGCGTTGGACCGAGCGACTCGGGGGTGCCAAAATTTACCTCAAACGCGAGGACCTTCTCCACACCGGAGCTCACAAAATCAATAATGCGATCGGCCAAATCCTCTTAGCCAAGAGACTTGGTAAAAAGCGCATTATCGCCGAAACTGGGGCTGGTCAACACGGCGTCGCCACCGCAACTGTGTGCGCCCGCTTCGGAATGGAGTGCACTGTTTACATGGGCGAGGTCGATATGGAGCGCCAAGCCCTTAATGTCACCCGAATGAGATTGATGGGTGCCAAAGTTGTTCCTGTCACGGCCGGGCAAGCGACCCTTAAAGAAGCCGTCAATGAATCGATGCGCGACTGGGTTACTACCGTCGACAATACCCACTACATCCTAGGATCCGCTCTAGGCCCCCATCCTTTTCCCATGATGGTGCGAGATTTTCACCGTGTCATTGGCCTAGAAGCACGCGAACAAGTTCTTCAAAAAGAGGGTCGCCTTCCTGACCTTCTCGTTGCTTGCGTCGGTGGAGGCTCAAATGCCATGGGACTATTCCATCCCTTTGTCGACGATCAAGACACCCGGATGGTTGGGGTGGAAGCCGGTGGCGAAGGAATCAAACCAGAAAAGCATGCCGCCAGATTTCAAGGTGGCAAATTGGGCGTTCTTCAAGGTTCCAAAACCTGGCTCCTTGCCAACGATGACGGTCAAATCGAGCTCACTCACTCCGTCAGCGCCGGCCTCGACTACGCCGCCGTCGGCCCTGAACACGCCTACCTTCAAGATATCGGGCGAGCCGAATACACCTATGCAACTGACGATGAAGCCTTAGCTGCTTTTCGAGAGTTGTCTTATACTGAGGGGATCATTCCCGCCCTCGAGTCTTCCCACGCCATGGCTTACGTTTCAAAAATTGCGGGCTCGATGCGCAAGGAAGATATCATCATTGCGAACCTCTCTGGACGTGGGGATAAGGACGTCGAGCAGGCTTCCAAGTATCTTCTTGGCGACGAGTGAATCAGTCGCGCCACCAATCGGCCTCTTTTTCCCAAGGCTGGCTCGATTCTTCATTGGGGCCGGCTGGCTCGCTTTCCAGCCCCGTCGGTGCCTCATCGTCCTTCAATAAATCGGCCAACTCATCTTTTCTCCCGGCATTCCGCATCATGGAAAAAAGAATTGTTGTCAATGTGCCCGCTGCAATCAGCAGCACGACCAACATACAAACTGCGAGTGTGTCCTCCGCCGACATGTTTGCAGGTTAGCACAACATTTCTCGGGAGAAACCGGCAATTAGGCCCATTTTAGCGCAAACCGGGCAGTCCTGACGCCAATTGAAGAAGCGAACGCCCCTCGAATGTTTGATTTCAAACATTTCCATGATCTTTTTCGAAAAACCTTCACGATGGGTTGACAAGCGGTTTTCGCCAGCTAGTCTCCGCCCCCCGCTCCTTATAGCCGGATTTTTTCAAAAACTCATCTTTTTTCTACGGCCATGAAAATGACATATCAGCCTTCCAAGCGCACCCGCAAGAAGCAACACGGTTTCCGTGCTCGCATGGCTACCAAAGCGGGACGTGGCATCCTCAAAAGCCGTCGCCGCAAAGGTCGGAAGCGCCTTCTTCCGAAGGGTGCCGAGATTCACTTCAAGCGCCATACGGTGCAAAACAACACCAAGTAAGTTGGTTTTGTCCCGCATCTCTCGTGGGACCTCGCTTGCTTACATTGGGATTTTTTTCCAGTCATGAGACTGACTCGCAAACGGCGTATGCGCCAATGGGGCGAGTTTCAAATCGTTCGGAACGGGGGGCAATCGGCTGCCGGAAAATATCTCGTCCTTGGCAAACTTGAAGGTGAAGCGACTCTGGACCGCCGGTTTGGGCTCATCACTTCCAAAAAAGCAGGAAAAGCCGTCACCCGGAATCTTCTCAGACGCAGATTTCGCGAAATCATCCGTAAGCATGGCGACAATCTCCACCAAAACGTCATGCTTGTCACCATCGCCCGCTGGCGCGCCTCCCAAGCAACCTTCCAACAACTTGAAGCCGATTGGATCAAAACCGCCAAACGGCTCAAAATTTGGCACGAACAGCCCATCGATCCCTCATGAAATCTCTCATTCGATTGATCATTCGGGGCTACCAAGTCTTTATCCGCCCCGTGCTGCATGCCGTCGGCGGACCCAATGCCGGGTGCCGTTACACCCCTTCCTGCTCTCACTATTTTCTCGAAGCCGTCGAGTCTCATGGCTCGCTCAAAGGCACCTACCTCGGGATTCGGCGGATTTTACGCTGTCATCCTTGGGGTGGCTGCGGTTATGACCCGGTCTCATCAACTAGAGGCTCACAAGCCTCCTCCAAAAATTCTCCCACTACCCACAACTGATCATGGATCGAAAAGCTTGGATCGTCGTCTCAATCTGCGCCATTTTACTGGCTCTCAATCTTCACTACTCAGACGAAAACGCAAAAATTCAGCGGGAAGCTGAGCTCGCAGAGCAGGCCGAAAAAGAAGAACAGGATGCCCAAAAAACTCCTGACGCAAAAATCCCATCAGCCACCGTCGAGCCCCGTCCCATTCCAGAGGACATCGGAACCGAGGAAAGCCACGAGATTGCGACCCCAGCCAGTGTCTTCACCCTTTCGAACCTCGAAGGCGGAATCGTTCAAAACAAGTTCCTCGAAGAAAAGGCGTTCTCTGGGGACGGGCTGATCACGATGAACGACCTCGGGCTTAATCGTATCGGCGCCATCACTAAGATCTCTGGAGAAAGCTTAGAAAAAGGTTACTACGAACCAGATGAGAGTCGTAAGTCTGAGACCTCGATTACTTATAAAGGCTCTCTTTCCAACAACCTGATCGCACAGAAAACTTGGACGGTCGTCGAAGAGGAGTCCGCCGGAAGCCCGTATCGGCTGCAGTTTAAGCTGGTCCTTGAAAACACAACCAACGGCGAGATTTCGCTTAAAGACGTTTCGATCTTTAATGGTTCAGCTGCCCCTACATACGAAGACGAGCGCACCAACTACCTCAACTTCTTCTGGAACGAAAATGGTGATTACGATTCCGAGACAACGGGTTACTTCAGCAAATTCTTTGGAGCAGACCCCACCGAGTTTCGCACAAGATTTGAGCAAAACCTGCTCTTCACCGGCGTGGAAAACCAATTCTTTGCGACCATCATCACCCCGGAAAAACCCTACCCTGCGACCTTCCGTGCCATCCCGGTAGATGTCGATCTTCCAGAGTCCCGCGGAAATAAAAGGGTCAAAGCTTTCAACACCTATCTTACACTTCCCAACGAAGCGATCCCTGCCGGACAAAGTCGCGAATATATTTTCGATGTCTTTATGGGGCCAAAAAACAATGCCCTGATTCGTAGCCTCGACGGAGACAAGGGGGACGTCATGGACTACGGTCTTTTCGGATGGATCAGCCGTCCACTCAACTGGACGCTCAACAAGCTATCCAATCTCTTCGGTGGGGAAAAAAATGACTGGTCTTGGGGTTGGGCCATCGTCGTCCTGACCCTCATTATTCGGACCTTTATGTGGCCGCTCCACGCCAAGTCGACCCGGACCATGAAGAGGATGTCCAAGCTCCAACCTAAGATCGCGGCACTCAAAGAAAAGTATCCTGACGATCCTAACAAAATGAATCAGGAGATGATGAAGCTTTACCGGCAGTTTGGGGTTAACCCGATGGGCGGGTGTCTTCCCATGATCGTGCAGATTCCCATCTTCTTTGGGTTTTACAACATGCTTCAATATGCCGTTGAGCTTCGCAACCAGCCCTTTCTCGGCTGGGTTAAGGACCTTTCGCAGCCGGACACGGTCACCGATATCATGGGGCTGCCTCTTAACATTCTCCCCATCTTAATGGCTGTCACGATGGTTATTCAAATGCAGATCACCCCGAAGACCGGTGATAAGATGCAGCAGCGCATCTTCATGCTAATGCCGCTCATTTTCTTCTTTTTCTGCTACAACTTCGCCTCCGCTCTCGCCCTTTACTGGACCACTCAAAATATCTTCTCTATTGGCCAAACCTGGCTCATGCAGAAGTTGCCCGAGCCAGAACTGAAAACCTCGAAGAAAGCAGGTAAAAAAAGCTGGGCCCAGAAGCTCGCTGAAAAAGCTGAGGAAGCTCAAAAGCGACAGGGTAAGGGCGGGCTAGGACAACGGGCCGGCCAGAAACAGGCTAAGCTGAAAAAGCCTCGCGGCCCCAAGACTGGAGGGTAACTCCAAGCGCCCGCCATCAGTAGAAGCACTGGACCATGAGAATTCTCATGGTCCTTTTTTTGTTTTTTGCCCAAAATCACCCGTCCAAAATGGCTACAGCTGAAAAACCTCTCGTCCACAATAGCCAATTCAGGCTCCCTTCTCACCCATTAATTGCGCTCATAACGCTCCTGCAAAACGAAACTATCACTTGGACAAATTTCGGAGGCGTGTTTACTTACCTGGTCCGACAGGTAACTGTTGGAGACCATCAAACAGCCCTCACCGTCTATGAAATGTATTGCTTTGCTTTTTTGTTCGTTGCTCCTTCCTGCCAACGGACAAGAGAAACCGCTCTCCGAACTTGACCGTGAACTTCTTCTCGAAAAGCTTAAGGAGGTCCAAGGAACCTCCGATAGCACCGTCAAAGGTCGATATGGGGTTGCTCTTTCAGCTTTCCGAAAAGCCCGCGAAAGCTCGGCTGCCGCACATGAACTCTATCTCAACTGCATTGAAAAAGTCCGCTTTGAAGATCAACTACGGAAGGCCAGTGAATTTCGTGATTGGAAAAAGCGCCACAAGGAGCGCGGCGATAGTCCCGCTTTTCGTCTCGCACTCCGGCATCAACTTAATTGGCTTGTGCTGACCCTAGAGGCAGCACAAGTAGACGACATTTCTGTTCTCTCAACCAAGGGGATTTCCGTTCTTGAAGCAATCATTCGTGACGCCGAAGATCTCAAGGGGCAGAATCAGCTTCTTCGGAGTGATCCGCTGAGCAGTATCTTTGCGGATGCCTACTCAGTCGGTGATATCGAAATCGATACCTGGCCGAAATCGCCACTCGATATAGCCGATCTTTACGAGAACGTTATCCTTCCTCCCCTCCGGACCCCTAAAAAGCTCGACTCGCTTCGTAAGGCGTGGCTCAAACGGATCGAACATGAAGGAAACCTTCTCGAAAAATGGACCAACGAAGCCAGCGGTGATCGTGATCGCAAACCAGCCTTCGAAAAGTGGCTCATTGAAGGTCGCGCAAGTTTAACTTGGGCTATGGAAGTCGATCTCTTTAAAGCCGGCGACCAACGCGGAGGTGCTCTTCGGATGCTCGAGCATTTAAAGAAACACCTTACTCACAAATCCGCCCCCAAGTGGATCGCCCAATTTACAACTCTCGTCGAAGGAGAGCCTCCTGAAGAGGAGGCGCAAGAGGGCCAATAACACGGGTCTTCACGATTCTTGTTTGCATTGCTGAACTCTCAGCCTGGCGAGCAAGTCCAACTCTCCTGGACGAGCGGGCTTCTTCCACCTGTGCTGCTTTCTAAAAGAACATTGCAGAGCAACCGCAGAAAATTCGGTCGCTCGATTGACCAACTGTCATTGTCACAGTGTCAAATTTTCGTTAGCGTCCCTTCGAAATGTCTGAGTTGGAAGTTTTGATAAAAGAGTCACTTGAAGATTTCGCTCTCAGTCGATCCGAAAAAAAGAACCTTAAAATCCACCTATCGCGCATCGCAGGAAATACGACCGAGCAAGCCAAGGCTCGACAGCTTGCTTTCAAATTGACGCAAGAATCCATTAATGAGTTCGGGCAGATCACCGCCCTCGATTGGCTTCAAGGATTCATCAAACTGCTCTATGCGAATGAGAATGAAACCAAGGCTTCGGCATTTTTTAGCCCGGGGGACGACTGCCTTCACCGGATTCGCCGACTGATTAGCGAGAGCCGCAAAGCCCTCGATATTTGTGTTTTCACCATCACCGACGACCGAATCGTACGGCGATTGGAGGAAGCACAGGCACGGGGGGTGAAAATTAGAATCATTTCCGACAACAACAAATCGATGGATTCTGGCTCAGATCTCACCCACCTCTCAAAATCAGGAATCGCTTGCCGGCTCGACCGAACCGATGCCCACATGCACCACAAGTTTGCCATTTCTGATCAAGACCTCCTCCTCACAGGGAGCTATAATTGGACTCGCGCAGCCGCCGCGGAAAACGACGAAAACATCGTGATTACCAATAATCCGCAGCTCGTGAGGAGCTTTACTAAAGAGTTTGAGGAAATGTGGTGTAAGCTCAGTTAACAATCATGCAGCTACAGTCCGTTTGTCTGCTTGCACACCGGGGCTTGGCGGGTTTTCTTACTGCCGATGAAACAAGCTTTCCTTACAGCTCTCGTTTGCTCCACCATCTGTGCTTTGGGAGCGCCCCTTGAAGTCAAGGGGCTCCGGACCGAATCCGCAACCAATCCGATTGGAGTTTCAAATTCCCCAAGATTAAGCTGGAAACTTGATTCAGGTGAACGGGGGAATTCCCAGAGCGCTTATGAGATCCTTGCCGCCACAAGCCCGGAAAAGCTCGATGAAAAAAAAGCTGACCTCTGGGCCACCAAAAAACAACAGGGCGCGGCAAAACTTCTTATCTCATGGCAAGGCAAACCACTCAAAAATGGCCAAAAAGTTCATTGGAAAGTTCGTGTTTGGGATAAGCAGGATCGACCTAGCGGCTGGAGTAAAATGGCGACCTTTGTTGTTGGTGATCAAACGAAGCTTGTCAAACCGGGACGGATTTCAGGCTTCGAAAGCAACTCCAAGAAAATCAACCAACTTTATACCCTGAGTGTTGCCGATCTTGAGAAGCGTCTTGCCGCATTCACAGAGGGTGATATTGCCGCCCTTGGAGATGGCAGTGCCGTTCATCGCTCTGCCCGTGCATTTCTTTATCACTTCGATTCCGTTCCCCACCTCACCGCATGGCTTCGCTTGATGGATGCTGAAATCACCAAAGACAATTTTTTCCCAATCCATCCCGGAGCTCAAACCACCGCTCCAATCTCGTCTGACGCCGGAGTTCTTGTCACCCACCCCCTTTGGTGGATGAGCGGGGACGCCCAACTGACTCGATCCCGTTGGGATACTTATGAGGGCCACATCATTGCCCGCGAGGCACAGGATCTTCTTCTGAAGGGCACCAAGTGGGGAGGAATGGCTGACTCGGAAAACGTCTCGGCTGAATTTATAGATCTCTGCTACCTCGGATTCAGTTGTCGTCTGGTTCTCGAACTTGCCCTACCCGCCGTGCAGCCGCAAAAAGCCATTCGCTTTCAAGTTTACGCATCTCGTATACGCAAGAGTTTTGAACATCAGTTCGTCAACGCAGACGGTTCACTGAAATCAAAATCACAAACCGGCCACGTTCTAGCACTCCGGAGTGCCGTTTTGAATCCTAAGCAAAAGGCCAAGGTCCTCGCCGACTTAATCGCTTTAGTCGAAAAAAACGGATCTAAAGTCGGACCTATCGGAGCTCACTTTCTTCCGGGAGTCCTATCGCTTACCGGAAATCAGAATCTCGCCCTCAAGACTCTGACCAATCTCACCGAAGAGGAACAAAAGACCTATGTCGAAAGCGGCATCGCTGAGTGGCTCATGACTTTCGTAGCAGGCATCGACACGATCGTGCCCGGATTTAATCAAGCGATTATTTCTCCCCGTATCCCTTCCGATGATTCCCTAACCTGGGTGAAGGCCTACCACGATTCGCCAACCGGAAAAATCTCGGTTTACTGGGAAAAGCTTGCTCCTAACTCGGCACTCAAAGCAGAGATTGTGATTCCTGCTGGCACTCTTTCGCGAGTCATTTTACCGATTGGAAAAAATCAAACAATTACCGAAGGTGGCAAGAAAATCTCCGATGCAGTGGGCGTCGAGATCATTGAGAAAAAAGACGGGAGAGTCTCTCTCATCACCCAGTCGGGGAAATACTCTTTCCTGATTGAGTAACACGGGGGGTATGCCTTCGTTACTTAATTTCCGTCAGGCGCTTCTCTAAGGAGCTATTGATACTGCCACTCCAGCGACTTGCGCAGGCCAGTGCTAGGATCACCCTAACGGGAATCGACGGCTTAACCAGTCCACCACACCTTCAAGAGCTCGAGAGCGGTGGCTCATGCTATTTTTGATCTCTTCGCCAAGCTCAGCGAAAGACATTTCGTAGCCCTCGGGAGCGAACAAAGGATCATAGCCAAAGCCACCTCCTCCCTGCTTTTGTTGAAGAATTCGCCCCTCAACCGCGCCTGAGAAATCAGCAAGAACGTTTCCTCCTCGAGCTAGAACGATCACACATCGAAAGCGAGCCGTGCGCTCACAATTCCCATCCATTTCACGAAGTAGCTTCTCATTATTCAGGGAATCATTCCCATCCCCCCCGGCATAGCGTGAAGAATAAACGCCCGGGTCTCCACCCAACGAATCAACCTCTAATCCAGAATCATCGGAAAGAACCAAGGCATCAGTCAAATCACTGATCGCTACAGCCTTAAGAGTGGCGTTTTCAAGAAAAGTGGTGCCAGTTTCCTCGACCTCCGGCGGATCGGTCAAAACAGACAAATCCAAAACTTCAAAAGTGGATAGAATGGCGCGGATCTCCTCGACCTTATGAGCATTCCTTGTCGCCACAATCAATCGCTTTTTCACAGATCCAGAATAGCAACCCAAAAAAATATTTCGACAAATTTGGAATAAAACCGCTGTTAGTAACGCCTAATACAATCATGAACCCACTAAAAACAATTATCCTCGCCATCTTGTCAGTCGCTTTCACTACCACTGCACAAGCCGGAGACTTCCTCACTGACTTCGAAGCTGGAAAGAAAAAAGCCGTTGCAGAAAACAAATCCATGCTCGTGAAATTCACCGGCTCCGACTGGTGCCCTCCTTGCATCAAGCTGGATAAGGAAGTCTTCTCAAAAGAGTCTTTCAAATCCGGGGTCGAAAAAGATTTCGTTGTGGTCGTGCTCGATTACCCAAGGAAGAAAAAGCTTCCTGCAGCACAAACCAAAGCGAACAAGGAAGTTGCCAAAAAATATAATCTCCGGAGTTACCCCACGGTGATGTTGATGGATTCGAAGGGAAAAGTCTTCAAATCAATGTCCGGATACAGCGGCGGTGGTGTCGAGCCCTACCTCAAAACACTCAAAAGCTCATTGAGAGCACGTAAATTCCAATAACCTTCTCCCCGCTCCGGTTCACTGGGGTAAAAAACACCCAACTTCGCTGTGGTTTTCTGTTACTACCACGGCGGAGTTCTTTTTTCCGGGCCTAGGACAGCGGGCGAAGCCCAATAACTGTCTCAAGGGTATGCGATCCGTTTGGGCGTAGGTTTGGCTTGTCCGTTCCGGCATTCGCACACTCCACACAAACAAATTCCTTGTAGGCCTTATCCGGCAAATCGGCGAGGGCCTTTGATTTTTCTTTCCATGGGTTCCAGATAACCGTGGAGCGTGAACCAGCCTTATCGACGAAGACCGATCGGTAGCGATCAAGATCACGAATCAATACCGAGGACATGGATTGGTAAATTCGATCCACTTCACCTTTGATTTGGAGGTTTTTTTCCTGATAAACAGGCTCCTTGTCATCGCTCAACTGATCAATGTAGTGAGATCCCTTAACTCCCTCGAGTTGAATACGCTCAATATCACCGAGCGAGAAGTAAGTGTGGAGAGCCGAGCTTACTTTATAGATCTCCTCGCCAGTATTCTTCATGTTTAACTTCACCCGCAATTTATCCGCGATGCGAATGGTCGCGGTTAATTCGAAGTCGAAGGGAAAAAGAGCTTTGGTCTCCTCGTCAGAGACTAGCTTAAAGACAAGAGTTGCCATCTTGCCCACCATCTCGCCGGAGACGAGCTCCCAAAAGCGGGTCCGGGCAAAGCCATGCGCTGGCATCTGCGGATCCTCGGGATGGTTTCCAAACCATGGCCAGCATATGGGAATACCACCGCGGAGAGCTTTTCCCTCGGTCATCTTGGCTTTCGGACTTACATATAAAACCGGCGGATGATCCGTCGGAGCCCAAGTGAGCACTTGTGCTCCGTGGAGAGCAATAGTAGCGGCTGAAACAGGAGTTTGAACTTCAATCACAGGAAAGCCAGACTCTGGTTCGGTGACAGTCAGCTCGGGAGTTCCGCTTAGAATGGCGGTGAGATCTTCAATCGATTGGGACATGGCAAAGGTGACGGTCAGCACCTTTGCCACAAGCATCAGAAAATAGGAACAAAAGAATGATTCTTTTTTCCAAAGCTGCTTTTTATTCCCCCGATTTCTGCCAAACTTGCTCGACGATCTTCTTCCGCAAAGTCAGTGGATCAATCACACCGGAATGGCGAAAGAGAACTTCACCATTCTTACCGACGAGCAAAGTAAAGGGCAGCGCTCCATCCCACGTGGGATCAATGGCTTTTGCCAAATCCTCAGTATCTCCGTCGAAAAGGTAGTTGTTTGTGGTTCTTTTTTCCTCATCCAAAAATGGTTTTGTCCGGGGCGAAAGCCCACAATGAGTTCTCTTCAGGAATCGCACCACCTTATCCTCATCATCAGCGGAATCGAGGCTAATGGGAATAAATTCAAACTCCTGCCACGAATATTGACGGTAGATTTTCACCAGCTCCGGAAACTCCGCCACACAGGGACCGCAACTTGTCGACCAAAGGTTGATAAGGCGCATGCCAGTCCGCCCCCGGTTCGCTGCCAACTTCCCAAGCGTCTTGGCATCCGCCTTTTCAACGGTCACTGGCTGGGCTTTCCACTTGCGGTCTTCCCCCGCGACCATCTCCGATTTTTCCTGCCACTTCGTGGTGCATCCCACCGGACGGGTCTTCACTACTTCAATCTTTCTTCCTCCAAGGATCGCAGAAATAGCATCGCGTGCTTCATTCTTTTCGACCGCCCCAACTCTACGGCGTCCATTGTCCATCCGGCCGTTATAACGAAGCTTGAGCTGCTGATCGAAAATGAAAACGTGGGGAGTTGCAACCGCCCCATAGGCTTTGGCCACCTCCTGGGTCTCACCATCGTAGAGATAAGGCAGATTGAAGCCACTATCCTTAGCGATGAGCTTCATGTCTTCAAAGCTGTCATCGTAGACAGTCCACCCAAGCTCTGGCAAATGAAGCCCTTCCGGCGAGTTGCTGTTAATGGCAACAAACTTAACCGGCTTACCATTGAAATGATCTACCAAGGCCACCATGCGGCCGTGGGACGCGATTGCATCGGGGCAATGGTTAGTTGTAAAGATAACCGCGAGAGCTTTTCCCCCGCTGAAATCCTTCAGGGTATAGTTTTCCCCGTCCACTCCTGGTAATTTAAAATCCGGAGCTCCTTGTCCTTCCGTCAATGGCACGGGTTTATAGGCAAAAAGAGAACCAATGGCAAAGAGGGTGAAAAGCAAAAACCGCATTGTATGATTACATCCCTAACCTTCCTTCCTAGCAAGAAGATATGCCGAAGGAAATCCCAGAACAATCCCGGACACCATCCCGGTGAGGTGAGCCAAGGTATCAATTCCCGGCCCTCCAATCCCATTCATCCCAAAGATCGTCAACCCAGCCAGTAGCGGGGTGAATGACCTCACCCCTTTTCGGAACGATCGCTCGCGCCACGCCACGTCCAAGCCGGACCCAACCAGCAAGCCCAGCGCCCCAAAGACCGCAGTCGATGCGCCCAAACCAAAATAGCTCTCCGGAAAACGAATGAATACATTAAAGAGGTTTCCAATAAATCCACTTAAGATGATGAGCCCCCATCCTCTCAACGGGCCAAAAGAATTAGCCACAAGGATACCAAAAACTGAACCAAATGCAGCATTGCCCAACAAATGCGGCATATCCGCGTGCAGAAACAAGGCCGTAAAAGCCCGATACCATTCTCCCTCGATAACGATCCCAAGAGTCGAGCTGACATACTTTATCTCAACTTCTGGATACTGGATTTGCCGGGTAAAACAAAAAAGAAGGGTTCCGATCCAAAGCAGAGCAAGCTCTACTCCCGAACCAAAAATTGGAATCGCGACCGGAGAGGGTTGGTAGACTTGCTCCTCTCGGTAAAGTCGGAACTCGTTCCGAATCGCCTCTACAAATGCTTCGTCGCCGTGGACTAAGTAACCATCCTCTTCCTCAACTGTAATCAGACAATCCAGCCTCATCGCCAAAACGACCAAGGCGTATTCCTGAGCTTCCTTCGGTGATTGAAACCGACCGACAGGCACCAAACCAGAAGTCGAAAGATCTGGAATATCCATCATGGCCACCGTGGACAAAAGCACTCTCACCCACCTAGCGCAATGGGTATTTTGTGAAGCGCTCTAAAATCAAAAGTATTACTGGGCACGGAACCACTTAGCGCCGTGCCCTATCGACCTAGTCTGCTTAGGCAAGAGCCAAGAAAGAGATCAAACGATGCACCCGGATTCTGACCCAGACATCCGCTCCATTATCTCCTCGCTCTGCCGAAATAAAAGGAGACTTAAACTTAGATTCGAGGAGCCCAACCCTCGCGGTAGTCTCTCTTCACGAATTGGTTGGCACGATCATTATTAGTCGATTTCATGTTGGGGCCATCCCAATCAATAGGGTATCCTTCTCCCACTTGTTGGGCAATGCATCCTAATAAAATCACTTCGTTCAAGTAAGCTGCGATCTCAAAGTTCGAATACGCTGGAGAACCACCCTTCATCATTTCGAACCACTCCTCAACGTGCCCGGGCGATCGGGGGACTGTTTGCGGGATTGCCTTACAAGCTTCGTGCTGGCCAGCGTCACGGTATCCTTTTTCGCCATTCAACATCACGTAGGGATTACCGCCCATATCATCTTGGGAAAATAACTTTCCCTTATCCCCAATAATGACAGCACCACTACTAGGGAGCTTACCTCCCCGAAGGGCGATCACTTCAGAGACAATCTCCGTTTTGGGGCGAACCGGATCAAAGCTTTGACGAGGATTCCCGTCATACCACCAAAACTTCAGTGGTGGCAGCCCTTCTCGTTCCGGAAATTCAAACCGGACTCTCGAAGTTAGGGGATAAGTCTCATCATAGATCCGAGAAGCCATCTCACACTCAATCTTGGTGGGATAACCTAACTTCAACGCACGAAAAGGCATGTTCACGGTGTGACAAGCCATGTCACCCAAGGCCCCAGTTCCAAAGTCACTCCATCCCCGCCACTTGAACGAATGGTAAACATCTTTTTTATAGGGACGCATTTGGGCCGGTCCAATAAAGCAGTCCCAATTCAAATTATCTGGGATCGGATCTGCGCCTGCAGGGCGTTCTAAGCCTTGGGGCCATACCGGACGATTCGTCCACACGTGAAGCTCTTTAGGATTCCCAATAACACCAGCTTGAACAAGCTCAACTGAACGACGCAATCCACTTCCGGCGCTGCCTTGGTTCCCCATCTGAGTTGCTAACTTTTTTTCACGAGACAAGTTTCGCATCATGCGTGATTCCCAAACCGTCTGGGTCAAAGGCTTCTGGCAATAAACATTTTTACCCATCTGCATCGCCATAATACCAGCCACCCCGTGGAGGTGATCTGGCGTAGAAATGGTTACCGCATCCACCTTGTCCCCCATTTTGGTCAACATCTCGCGAAAATCGGAGTATTTGGCCGCCTTGGAATACCGCTTCGCCATCTCATCAAGTCTCCCTCCATCGATATCACACAAGCCAACAATCTCGCCACCACACTTGGCCGCATTCATTGTATCGCTCCTGCCTTTTCCACCCACTCCGATGCAGGCCACTTGAATCTTGGAATTCAAATTCTGCCCGCTCACAAAAGCAGGCATTCCGAATGTTCCGCCCGCAAGGAGTCCGGACTTCTTGAGAAAATGTCGTCGATTAGTCGATGATTTGGCCATCCTAGTAAAACGAGACCTGTGACGCCTGACTTTCAATCACTCTACAAAACCTCACTTCTTTTTCTTCCCCGCCTTCCGGCGACCACCTGCAGAATTGGGATCATAAGCCGGATTTGGCGTCATCATCTGCGCCCCCACCGATTGACGCCACGCCTTCAGATCCTTCAAAAGCGTCGCCGCTTTCCTCGGATTTTCGGCAACCAAGTTCTCCCTCTCAAATGGATCCGTCTTCAAATTGAACAATTCCAGTTCTCCGCTCTCAAAAAACTCGATCAACTTCCACTCACCGTCACGAATCGCGCCATAGGGCTTCGTCCGATGATAATGAGGATAGTGCCAGTAAAGCTTCTTCCGCTTCAGCTCCGCGCTTCCGTCTTTCAAAAGCGGCCAAATACTCACCCCGTCAAGATGCTCGTCTTTCATGGCGGGTAAACCTGCCATTTCCAAGAAAGTTGGATAAAAATCCATCCCAATAACTGACTCTTCGCATCGAGATCCCGCCTTGATTTTCCCCGGCCACTTCGCGATCAAAGGTTCACGAACCCCTCCTTCGTGGGCAAAACCCTTCCGGTCCCGAAGCCCCGCCGTGGTGTTATCGAAATCGCCCCCATTATCCCCCGTCAGAACGATCACCGTATTTTTAGCCAAACCCAAATCATCCAGCTTGGCCACAATCCGACCCACACTTTGGTCAAGAGCCTCAATCATCCCGGCCCGCTTAGGATTCATATTTTCATTCCGCCGATTGTCGAAGGTCTTTGCCTTTTCCTGATACTTCTCCGTCAACTTCTTGGGCGACATAATAGGCCCGTGTATCGTGTAATACGAAAAATAGAGGAGAAACCGCTCATCCTTCTTTTCTTCTAGGAAGTCCATCGCGGCATCCGTCAGCTTATCCGTCAAAAAGTCACCCTTCTCACCATCGTCGAGACCCGGCATTCCGAAGGGCGAAAAATACTTCCCCGGCCCTTTTGGTTGTCCCCACTCACGGCCACCCACATTCACATCAAACCCGTGACTCGTTGGGAAATGCTCTTTAAAATCCGGCCGACCAATCGGCATCAAGTGCCACTTCCCCAAAAAGGCCGTCGCATAGCCCGCGTCTTGGAAAGCCTCCGGCAGCAACACCCGCTCGTGATCCATCTTCATCTTCCAGTCAGGAACAGCCAGTTTTGCAAAAGGCCTCCTGTGACCCGCAATCCAATCAGTAAGATGCAGTCTCGCCGGATACCTACCCGTTAAAATCGCCGCTCGGCTCGGAGAACAAACCGTACATGCCGAATACGCATTCGTAAAAAGCATCCCCTCCTTCGCCAACTTGTCGATATGGGGTGTCTCATAAAACTCCGCCCCGTAGCACCCGAAGTCGCCCCAGCCTAAATCGTCCACCAAAAGGAACACAAAATTCGGCTTATTTTCATCGGCCCGAGTTAGACACGAAAGAGCCAAGAAAAACAGCAGCGCGAATGATTTGATCATTCCTACCTAATAAATTCTTCCTACCTCTCACTCAATACAAACTCTCTGGAGAAGGCAGAAAAACGCAGTCCGTA
>JAQWSX010000149.1 GCA_029242935.1 Akkermansiaceae bacterium | reverse complement strand
GGCCAAGCTCATCGAGCGCGTGCGAACGGAAGGCGATCCTCATCGCGGCGAAACGGTTTATCGGCGGGCCGATCTCCAGTGCATCGCATGCCACGCCATCGGCGGAGTCGGCAGCCCAATCGGCCCCGACCTCGTCAGCATTGGAGCTAGCGCCCCGGTCGATTACCTTATCACCTCGCTTCTCGATCCTAACGACAAGATCAAGGAAGGCTACCACACCACCTTAGTTAGCGAGAAAAATGGGAACGCTCACACAGGTGGTTTGGTCAGCGAAAGTGATACCGAAGTTGTCCTCCGAGACTACGCGGGCCAGATGAACCGCATCGCCCGAACTGACATCAAGAACATCACCATCAGCCCCGTTTCCATGATGCCCCCCGGGCTCACCGCCGGGCTTCGGGAGGACCAGTTCATAGACTTGGTTCGATTTCTCTCCGAGTTAGGTAAGGACGGCGACTTTAAGGTTAGCGCGAAACCTATCATCCGCGACTATCTGGTCTTGCAGCCTCACCCACGAACAGTCGATGGCATGGGCCACTATGGAACGGCCGTCTTTGCCGAGAAATTCGAGGGCTACGAATGGCAAACCTACGGCAGCAAAGTCAGCGGAGAACTCCTGCCTTCTGAACTCCCAAAAGTGAAAGGCCGCGGTCGCAATACGTGGGGAGTCGCTCGCTTCGGTCTTACTCAAAAAGGAAAAGTAAAACTCAAGATCAACGACACCACTCTGCTAGATCTCTTCGCCGGCAAGAAAGAAATCGTTCTTCCTGAAAAAGGCCCTGCCATCATTGAGCTCAGCGGAAATTCCGATCCGCAGCATTTTACCCTCGCCGTAAATTCCGCTTCCCGGCAGAGTGAGGTCTTACTTGAAATTGTTACTGAATGAAGCTTCTCAAACTCACTTTCCCACTCGGTCTCGTTGCCATCACAATTGCGGCCCGCGATTCCGAAAAAGACAAGCCCTCTCATTCCCGTCAGATCGTTGCCCCGGGTGTTTACACTGAAGGAGCCTCGTTTGGTGACGTGAATGGCGATGGCAACACGGACCTCCTCGCCGGCCCTTTCTGGTGGTCCGGCCCCGACTTCAAAAAGTCAAACCGTTACCGCCCCGGTGAAGCCGTTCCCGCCAAAGGCTATCAGCACAATTCCTTCCAGAGCTGGGTCCTTGACATTAATGGCGATGGACGCAGCGACATCTTCCAAATCGCACACGACGGCAAATTCCACCTCGACCTCTACCTACAGCCCGAAAAACCATCGGAAAACTGGACCAGGCATCGCGTCGCGGCAAAGATCGGCAACGAATCTCCTGAAATGACCGATCTCACCGGAGACGGTAATCTTGAGCTAGTCGCGATGAAGGATGGACGTTTCGGCTTCTTCAGCCCGGATCCCAAATCCCCCGAAAAACCATGGGCCTTCCACTCCATCTCGCCCGAGCGAACCAAGTCACCCTATTATCACGGTCTTGGCTTCGGCGACCTCAATGGCGATGGTCGCGCCGACTTGCTTGAAAAAGAAGGTTGGTATGAAGCTCCCGCTGATCCCCTAAAGGCTGGTAACTGGAATTTCCATCGCTACCGATTCTCGCCAGCCGGTGGTGCCCAGATGCTTGTTTTTGATGTCGATGGGGATGGGGATAACGACGTCGTCTCAAGCACCGCCGCCCACTCTTGGGGGCTCGCTTGGTTTGAAAACCAAAAACAAGAAGGCCGAATCACCTTCAAAAAACACAGCCTCATTCCCGAGGATAAATCATCCGGCGTTGGTGGCGTAACTTTCAGCCAGGCTCACTCACTCGTTGCAGGCGACTTCAATCAAGACGGACTCACCGACTTCGCAACTGGCAAGCGCTATTTTGCGCATAACGGTAACGATCCTGGGGCTAACCAACCTGCCGTTCTTTACTGGTTCGAGCTCGTCCGCGATGACAAGGGAGCCCGGTTTGTTCCCCACCTTCTCGACACCGACTCGGGTGTCGGGACTCAACTTGCCGCTGGCGATGTGAATGGCGATGGCAAAACCGACCTAGGTGTCGGAAATAAAAAAGGAGTTTTTATTTTTAAGAGCTCCAAATAACCGTTCCGATGATGGAGAAGTTCGGTTCCGTGTTGAAATTTTTCATCTTCCTCTTGCCCGCCGCACTCCCAGCAAGCGAGCTTCTCACACCCTTCTCGGCAACATTGGTCACTGGAACCCAGTTCTTCCCGGCTGCCAATGTCAGAAACAGCTCCGGGCTCTCGCAATCGCCCACAATCGACAACTACCAATTCGTCACCCACTCCGCCGCCAGTGGATCAACGGCCTGGACCACCAATGCCCCCGGAGGCGGCTCGGCGGATTACTTCAACTTTGGACCTGCTCCGGTTTTTCTATTCACTTTTGAAGAAACACATGACTTTACCGATCTTGTTTATTGGGGCTACCACTTTGGCAATCCAAACGGAAACGAGGGCAAATCATTTCGCCTAGAATTCTCTACCGATGGAGGTGCAAACTTTGGACCGCCTACCCAGGTTATCTCGCCAGCAATTTCGATCTCCGCCGCGACTACCCTTTCGTTCGAGGGGATAATCTCCGGAAACGCCATCCGCCTCACCATCACTGATAATTGGTTCGAGGGCTTTGGAGGAGGAGATCGCGTCGGGATCGGAGAATTTCGGTTTGTGGGGACAACTCCCATCAATCCAAACCCGATTATCGCCACAAAAAGGCTCCTTGATTTCGGAGTAAATTCCGAGCGCACCACACTCTCGCTATTGATCGAAAACCGAGGAAAACAAGACGACCTACTTCTCACTCCCTTACTTGAAGAAGGACTTCATTTCTCAACATCCTCCGAAAAAATCACCATTCCAGCGGGAGGCTCAGCCAGCCTTCCAGTCTCCCTAGCAGGTAACGGCGATGGATGCTTTCAGGACTCACTCACGCTCACCACCAACGACCCACTCAATCCCGAGATCACCATCACTCTGCTCGCGGCATCCAATTGCACCTTCCCCGCACCTAAAAAAGTAGACTTCTCAGAAGAGGAAGGCGTTTTTAGCGAACCCTTCCTCCTCACTCTTAATTCCGATGACGGAGCCACCATTCTCTACACTTTGGATGGATCTATTCCTAGTGAAGAAAGCGGCCTGATTTACAAGGGCCCAATTCAAATCGACTCAACAACGCAAGTACGCGCGGCCTCATATCTTCCCGGTTATCCTCCGGTAATCCGGACGCGTTCTTACCTCAAGATGGCTCCTGATGTCGCCTCCTACTCATCAGAGCTACCCATCATGATCGTCGAAAATTTTAATGGTGGCAGCATTCCCAACAAAGAATGGAGCACTAGCACTCAAACCGGCGGCGGCTTACAACAAGTGGCCCGACAACCGGCATTTCTCAGCATCTTTGAACGAAAGTCAGTCAACGACTCAGCAAACTTCGAGCAAGGCCCCGATCAAACCTCGCGCATCGGGATCCGGGTTCGGGGAGCTTTCTCATCGACCTGGAATCCCAAACCTTATTCCGTCGAAACCTGGAAAACAGACACAAGTGATAAAAGAGCCATCAAAATCCTCGGCATGACATCAGAATCCGAATGGATCCTTTACTACCCACATCCGTCTTATGATCGGACAATGCTCTACAATACTTTCATTTGGGAGTTGAGTCGCCAAACCGGTCGATGGGCTCCAGAATTTCGATTCGTCGATCTCTTCGTAAACGAGAACGGTGGAGACCTCAGCATGGCAGATCGAAAGGGCGTTTATGTCTTTCTCGAGAAAACGAAACGCGATGACAAACGACTTGAGTTCGATGAACTATCCGAAGATGGCTCGACCGGGGGCTGGATCAACAGCATCAACCGAATGGACCCGATTCCTATCGGCGGATTTCCAGCGCAAAATGGCGCGACCACTCCGCAGTTTTTTCACACTGCAGGCCCCAACCGGGCACAATCGACCACGCCTAATACCTCAGGATCCGGAGACGATATCCCAAGACAATACAATGCCTTCATTAATTTCGAAGACCCCAACGGATATCGGATCAACGCGGACCAACGCTCGGCGATCGAGAATTGGTTCCGCAACTTTGAAGACGTTCTTTATGACGATGACATTTGGCGGGATCCTGAGATTGGATATCGAAAGCATCTCGATACCACCGACTTCATCGACTACATGCAGATGCTAACCCTAGCCAAGCAGGGCGACGGACTTTTACTCAGCATGTTTCCTTGGGTTTCCTCCGGTGATCGCAAACTACGTATGGGCCCCATGTGGGATTTTAACAACGGTGCCTATGGTGGCTCGACAACGGACAAACTCTATTTTCGGCCGGGCCGACTTTGGTACGGCAGGCTCTTTGATGATCCCGACTTCCAGCGCGAGTATGAAGACCGTTGGTTTGAACTCCGTGAAGGACCGCTCTCCAATGCCAACATGGCGGAAATTATTGACGCCCAAGTTTCCAAGATTACGGCCGGCCTCGCTGATAACCAGAGGGGGCTCACGGCTTCGTCTTGGAAGAATCGCGTCAGCTCCATGAAGTCGTGGCTTCGATCTCGAGCCAATTGGATCGACTCGAACTTCATCGCTCCACCAACCTTCAGTTCTGAAGGAGGAATCGTCCCAAACGGTTTCCAACTCGCGATCACAAACACGACGGGCGAGAGCGGAACGATTTACTACTCGCTCGATGGAAGCGATCCCATCGATTCACCAACCCCTTACAGCAGCCCGATTAGTCCAACCCGCACCTCCACAATCTCAACTCGCGTGCTCACTACCCGCGGTGAGTGGTCTGCAATTCGAAAGGCAAACTTCATCGTCGGAATACCAGCAAACGCCAGCAATTTGACTGTTGGTGAAATACACTACCACCCTGCCAATGACCAACTCGGAACCGAATTCATCGAACTTGTGAACACCTCCTCATCTGACACCATTGAACTCACCGATATTGCATTCACCGTCGGCATTGCATTCACTTTCCCGGCAACAACTTCGCTCGGACCCGGCGAACGCATTTTAGTTGTTGAGGACCAAACGAGCTTCCAAAATGTTCACGGTGGAGGGCACAACATCGCAGGAGAATTCGAAAAACTGACCAAACTGGCCAACTCGGGTGAACAACTCTTACTTTCTGCGGCCGATGGCTCTGTCATTTTTGATTTTGAATTCAACGATAAAGACCCGTGGCCCGAATTTGCAGATGGTCAAGGATACTCGCTAACGTTGATACGCCCTGAATCAAGCCCTGAGCTTTCTCTTCCCACCAACTGGCGTTTTAGCGCCTCCTCCGGGGGTTCTCCGGGGACCAAAGACGAACTCACTTTCGCCGGACAGACTTCGGAATTGGCTAAGTTTATCTTGGCCAATCAACACGCTCAGATCAGCGCAGACATCTTCCAATTCAAAGTAAGGATCGGAGTAGATCGATTTGGAGTCATCCCGCAGTCATCGATCGACCTTGTGAGCTGGCAATCACTCCCGCTGCCTTCCCAACCTGAGTCAATCAACCCTGATGGAAGCGCGAATTACCAAGTCCCTCTTGATGGCAATAAACCTACGAAATTTATGCGCCTGCTCATCACGCCCCGCCCCTGATTTTCCCAAGCACGAGCCTCACCGCCTCTGGATAAATCCGATGCTCTGCCAGTTGAATCCGTGCATGCAAAGTCTCCGAAGTGTCATCCGATAAGATCGCTACTTCCTCTTGCATGATCACTTCACCGGTATCGACTCCAGCATCGACATAATGAACTGTACATCCCGTCATCTCGGCTTCATCAGCCAGAGCCTGCTCCCAAGCCGCCTTACCGGGATACTTTGGAAGGAGTGACGGATGGATGTTAAGAATAAGATTTGGAAACGCACTCAAGAGCGGATCTTTCACCAAACGCATGAAGCCCGCCAGACAGATAAGATCGATCCCCTCAAGGTGCTTCAAGATTCGCGCGCTGAGATCGTGGCCGCCTTCCTCCACAACCGTTGAGATTCCGGCCGCTTCTGCTTTCCCCAAAATCCCAGCATCCGGCTGGTCGGAAACCACCAGCGCAATCTCATCCCCAAACTCCCCCAAGAGGGCTTGAAAATTCGACCCCGTCCCGGAACCCAGCACTGCGATTTTTGGCATGCCGAGAATCCAGCAGAAATGCCTCATAAAATCACGACTTGATTTTTGTTTCACAGAAATGTCAACAATCTCAAGCTCACAGTAATTACGTCAGGGTTCGCAAGACGGCTAAATTTGCGCGTGCCAATCCCCACTCATCGGCTACCGTCAGACCATGAGCAACGAGGCTAGCGCTGTCCCTGACGCAACCGGTCACTATGGTCAATTTGGAGGATGTTTCGCTCCCGAGACCCTCATGACACCACTCGATGACCTCGTGGCTGCCTATGACGCGGCCAAGGCAGATCCTGCCTTTCAGGCTGAATTGGATGACCTTCTACAAAACTACTGCGGTCGCCCAACTCCACTTTATTTTGCGGAGCGTTGGACCGAGCGACTCGGTGGCGCCAAAATCTACCTCAAGCGTGAGGACCTTCTCCATACTGGGGCTCATAAAATCAACAACGCCATCGGGCAAATCCTCCTAGCAAAGCGCCTTGGTAAGAAGCGTATCATCGCCGAAACCGGAGCCGGTCAACACGGCGTGGCCACAGCGACCGTTTGCGCCCGCTTTGGAATGGACTGCACCGTTTACATGGGCGAAGTCGATATGGACCGCCAGGCCCTCAACGTCACTCGTATGAGGTTGATGGGTGCCAAGGTTGTTCCCGTCACTGCCGGGCAAGCCACCCTTAAAGAAGCGGTCAACGAATCGATGCGCGACTGGGTCGCCTCCGTCGAAAATACCCATTACATCCTCGGATCCGCTTTAGGACCCCATCCTTTTCCCATGATGGTGCGCGATTTTCATCGTGTTATCGGCCTAGAAGCACGCGAGCAAGTCCTTCAAAAAGAAGGGCGCCTTCCTGACCTCCTTGTCGCTTGTGTCGGCGGGGGCTCGAATGCCATGGGGCTGTTCCATCCATTTGTAGACGATGAAGACACTCGCATGGTCGGTGTTGAAGCTGGTGGCGAAGGAATCAAACCAGAAAAGCATGCTGCCAGATTCCAAGGTGGTAAACTGGGTGTTCTTCAAGGCTCCAAAACATGGCTCCTCGCCAACGATGACGGTCAGATCGAGCTCACCCACTCCGTCAGCGCCGGCCTCGACTACGCCGCCGTCGGCCCTGAACACGCCTACCTCCAAGATATCGGACGCGCCGAGTATACCTACGCGACTGACGACGAGGCCTTGGCCGCTTTCCGAGAGCTGTCTTATACTGAAGGGATCATTCCCGCCCTCGAATCTTCCCACGCCATGGCTTACGTTTCAAAAATCGCGGGCTCCATGCGAAAGGAAGATATCATCATTGCGAACCTCTCGGGCCGCGGTGATAAAGATGTCGAGCAGGCCTCCAAGTATCTCCTTGGCGACGAGTGAATCAGTCCCGCCACCAATCGGCATCCCTCTCCCAAGGCTGGCCCGCTGGCTCACTTTCCACCTCTGTCGAAGGCTCATCGTCCTTCAACAACTCGGCCAAATCATCCTGTTTCCCAGCATTTCGCATCACCGAGAAAAGAATCGTCATCACTGTAGCGGCTGCAATGAGCAGCACGAGCAACATGCAAACTGCGAGTGTGTCTTCCGCCGACATGGACGGACGGTAGCACAGCATTTATAAGGAGAAACCGGCAATTCCCTCCATTTTACCCCAAAATAGGCACTCTCAATATTGATTGGGTAGCGGTAGCCCTCCGAACATTCGATCTCGAGAAATCCCGCCGTCTTTTTAGAAAAACCTCCACGATGGGTTGACAAGCGGTTTCCGCCAGCTAGTCTCCGCCTCCCCGCTCCCTGTAGCCGGATTTTTTCAAAAACTCATCTTTTTTCTACGGCCATGAAAATGACATACCAGCCTTCCAAGCGCACCCGTAAGAAGCAACACGGTTTCCGTGCTCGCATGGCTACCAAAGCAGGACGCGGCATCCTCAAGAACCGTCGCCGTAAAGGTCGGAAGCGCCTTCTTCCGAAGGGTGCCGAGATTCACTTCAAGCGCCATACGGTGCAGAACAACGCCAAGTAAGTTGGTTTGTCCCGCATTTCTCGTGGGACCTCACCTATTTATTTTGGGATCTTATTCCAGTCATGAGACTGACCCGCAAACGGCGTATGCGCCAATGGGGCGAGTTTCAGATCGTCCGGAACGAGGGCCAATCCGCTGCCGGAAAATATCTCGTTCTCGGGAAACTTGAGGGACAGGCAGGTTCGGACCGCCATTTTGGCCTCATCACTTCCAAAAAAGCAGGCAAAGCGGTCACCCGTAATCTCCTCAGACGCAGATTCCGCGAAATCATCCGAAAGCATGGCGACAATCTCCACCAAAACGTCATGCTTGTCACCATCGCCCGTTGGCGCGCCTCCCAAGCCACCTTCCAGCAACTTGAAGCCGATTGGATCAAAACCGCCCAACGACTCAAAATTTGGCACGAACATCCCACCGATCCCTCATGAAATCTCTCATTCGACTGATCATTCGGGCCTACCAGATCTTTATCCGCCCCGTGCTGCATGCCATCGGCGGACCCAATGCCGGATGCCGTTACACCCCTTCCTGCTCTCACTATTTTCTCGAAGCCGTC
>JAQWSX010000147.1 GCA_029242935.1 Akkermansiaceae bacterium | reverse complement strand
TTATTTGAGGTGCTTTCGTTTGCCATTGGCGTCAACCATTGTCACTTGGCCACCAGTCATACCCGCCATGGTTTTGAGGTCTTTTTCCGCTTTGGGCTGCATGAGGGCCACGCAGTTGATGGTCACTCCCATTTTTTTGGAACGCTTTCCAATTTCCTCGGCCCACTTCGCCGATCCGCTCGCCAGACCATCCGTCATAAAGTAGATCATCTGTGGAGCCGGGTTCATATCGAGGGCTAGATTCAACGGAAGATGCCAGACTGTTCCAGAATTTAAGGGGGCGGTCTTCACAATTTTTGTGATTCGCCCGACTTCCTTGTCATTGATAGTCCACCACGGAATTTGTCGCTTGGGACCATCGTGGATCCACTTGGCATGACCACCCGTGGTTTTGTATTTGTATTTCTTACCCTTGGGCGTCGTGATAACTCCTCCTTTGACTTTGTCGCCCGCTACCCAAGCCGGACCCGCGAAAAAGATCATGCCCAACTGCAAACCATTCTGCATCTTGCTAAGTGACTCGGTGAGCTCGGCCCGCATCAACTTGTGGCGATTGTCCCTTTTCATCGAAGAGGAGAAATCGATCACGTAGACGACCCGCTCAGCATTGGAGCTTTGACCAAAAAAAGTAGCGCCTCCGCCACCCCCAAAGCCATCGCCGTCTCCCCATCCAGCCCCAAAATCATCTCCCACCCCGATATCCATCGAGATGTCTTCCACCACGATCTCTGGGACGGGAATCGAGGTCGGAGCCTGCGTATTTGCCACTATCATCTTGGTCGCTGCCATGCTTGGCGCAGCAGGCTTCCGCTGCACATTGGTCTGCACCTTGGGTTTCGTGATTTTCTTGGGCTTTTCCGAAACCCCGGAGTAAGCCACAAGGCTGGGCTGCTCGGTCGGAGCCACCGCCATAAGAATGACGGCGAGGATCAAGCCAATCAGCACCATTAAAAGAAGAGCTGTAATCAAGCTGACCAAAGTCGCGGTCCGCTGCTGCTGCCTCAAAACCGCCCGGAGATTCGGCGTCGTGACGGAGATCGGAGTTGGCAATGGTTCACTCATTAATATTGAAACGTTTCTGTATGAATGTTCTTAGCAAAAACTCGTGGTCTTACGAAAAACAATAGGCTGAACCTTTATCGAAGCCTCTTATTTGATCTCTTCGCGCTTTCCGTTGGCATTCACCATGGTGAGCATACCGCCGGTCATCTCCGCGATCGTTTTAAGATCGGCCTTCGCCTTGGGATGCATCAGAGCCACACAGTTGATGACCACGCCCATTTCCTTTGCACGCTTCCCAACTTCCTGGGCCCACTTCGCCGAACCACTCGCACTCCCATCAGTCATGAAATAAATGGTTTGCGGCGGTGGATCCATATCGAGGGCCATATGAATCGGGTGGTGCCAAATCGTTCCCCAGACCAACTTCGTCTCGTTCACAATCTTCTGAAGTCTTTTGACCTCGCGATCTTCGATCTCCCACCAAGGTGCCTTTTGCTTGGGTCCGTCTGGCTGCCATCCATTGGCCCCCCCCGTCGTCTTCCATTTATAATTTTTCCCCTTAGGCGGGTTGATCACTGCCTCCTTCTGCTTGATCATTTTCACCTTGTCCCCTGCCACCCAGGCCGGTCCGGCGAAGAAAATCATCCCAATTTTCAACCCGTTTTGCATTTTCTGTAATGAGCGAGAGAGCTCTTTCCTCATGATTTGGTCACGACCCTGCGACTTCATCGATGCTGAATAATCGATGACATAAGCCAAGCGCTCGGCGGTCGAAGTTTGGCCAAAAAAGGTCGAGCCCCCACCGTTTCCAAATCCTTCGCCATCACCCCAACCATCACCAAAATCATCCCCCACTCCCATATCTATCGATACATCCTCGACTTCAATTTCCGGGACCGGAATCGCAGTTGGCGACTCGGTGTTCGCCACCAACATCTTAGACGCCGCCATGCTCGGAGCTGCCGGCTTGCGCTGGACATTAGTTTGAATCTTTGGCTGCTTTATCTTCAGCTCCGGCTCGGCGACCCCAGAGTAGGACACCAATGAGGGTTGCTCGACCGGATTGACCGTCATCAAAATTACTGCAAGAATGAGGCCAATGAGAAGCATGAGCAGAAGCGCGGTGATCAAACTCACCAAAGTCGCGGTCCGCTGCTGGCGTCTCACGATTGATCGCGCGGATGGTCGCGGAAGTTCTGCTGCTTCGTTCACGGTCTTGAATAGTGATTGGAAAAACCCACCGAGAGATTAACCTCTCCTTATTTGCGACCATAACGATTCAATTTCACCATCCACCAGCCCTAAATTCAGCCCTTCCAGAATTTTTTCGAAATACGAAGCTCCTTTCGTGACTGCCGCTTCATTCCAGAATAAGATAGCATTGTAATGACAAAGCGACTTCTAACTCTCACCAACGCCGGCCTTCTGGCCATCGTTGCGGGACTCGTAGTTGCCGGACTAACCTTCAATTTTACCAACCATAACGACGAATTCCTAGAGAACGGATTAACCCGTCAGGGACGCATTATCAGCATCCGCGAATCCAGCACCCATCCCGATTCCAAAATCCGGCACACCGCTCAGATTCAGGCCAATCTCGCGAGTTCGGACGCAGACACTCTCATTAGCATCGTCGAAGTCGATATCCCGCCGGATTTCTTCGCCGAAATTGAAGTTGGTTCTCAAATCCCTCTTTTCATCCTTCCTGGAGATCCGCCCTCCGTCCGGCTGAAAACTAAAACCAAGGAGGCAACCTTTAGGATCGGCTATCTTCTCGCGGCCACTCTTGGTATTCTCGGTCTAGTTCTCATCTGGCTTAGCCGCAGTAAACTCAGCCTAGGTCCAGCCTGGCGCACACGCACGGCCCAACTCCCCCAGGGCCCAGTCCTCACCAATTCCCTCCAAAAAATTGCCGTTAAATCAACCGTTCTTTACGATGGTCCATTCGAGTTTTCCTACGCCGAAGAAAAAACCCGCATTGATCTTAACGACGGAACTTCGCTTCGCATCAACCAATATCGCCCCCTAGCCGAAATCACTCTGGGGGTTCCCGAGCAAGATGTCCTCAAAATCCTGCGCACCGCCAAGAGTGACTGGAATCTCCCTGCCGGCGCGGATGCCAAAACCGCGCTAACTCACCTTTTAAAGGAGGGAAAAATCACCCATACCGATCAATTCTTCATCAATCGCAATCATCTCGGAATTCTTTCGCGCGATGAAGTCGAGAACGGCCACTGGCGTTCGTGGGTTCGTGGGGTCTGGCAACTTTCCTCCACCGGACGTATTCTTGCTGGTCTCCTTTCCGCGAATCCAGCCTTCGTCCGAAAAGCCGCAGACGAAGTTCTTAATCACAAGGATATCTCTGTTGTCTCTTGTCTCACTCCTCACCTTCCCCAAATACGTAAATCCACTCCGGGAACTTCTGATGACAAGCGAACCCTCACTCGCGCGATAGCGCTCATTGAAGATTCTCAATGATAAGTCATGACCAAGCCCACGATAAGTAAGGGTGATTTTCTCTCATAACCTCGTTTGTTTACTTAGCTCAGCATTCACGATTAGTGAGCTTTCTTTCCCCGCCGCCCAAGCGCGAAGTGCCACCCAAATAGGACCTCGGAAGATAAGCCAAGAGAAGATCTGCAACCGTAAACCAACCCGGTCCTCTTACCAAAAACACCATCATAATACCCCAAAAAAAGAAGGCCCCAATCACGAGGACCAATTTCATTTGATGGCTCAAAGCTATTAACGGCGAAAAATTCCCCCGCTAAAGAGCTCAAGGCATGAGCCAAGAAAGGGGAAATGAAATGCTTCGCCTCAAGAAGTAGCATGGTCTCCTTCAGCTCTTCCGGAGTTGGAAAATCCGCGCCTTCCGGAATCGCAATGACCATTGGGCCTAGAGTGATGAGGGCCATATTCACAACGCCTCCCACGAGCAACCCGCCAATGACAGCGAAGGAATTTCTAAAAATCAAATCCGTTTAAACTGAAGATTAGATGGGGATTTAATTTTTCTTTCGTTTTCTGGGTGGGAGCGCTTTCTCTTTCTCCGCCGCCTCTAGGTGGCGATCAAAAAGAGTAATATATTTCTGATATCCATTGCCCTTTACGGCCTCTTTCTTCCAGTGCTGAAGCTGGGCATCATACTTCTCACGCAAAATTTCGAGGTGCTTCTTATGCTCAGGCATCTGAACAAGATTAGTTAATTCAAGGGGATCGTTTTTAAGGTTAAAAAGCTCTTCCGTTGGCTTCATCTCATCGTTCTCGAACCACCAGTAGGTGTATTTGAAAGGCCCCGAGACAATGCTCATGCAAGTCGTGGGCGCAGGCGGATAAGTATTCATCAACGTCAGGGTTTCATGCCCCCCTTCTTTTGAGTTCTCAAGCAATGGCAGGAGGCTTTTACCATCCATGTTTTCGGTAGATTCCAAACCCGCGAGCTCCAAAATAGTTGGGGCAAAATCAATGTTCCCAGTCAACCGATCACACCGAACCTTCTTCCCCGAAGTCTTAGCACGAGGATCAAAAATAATCAGGGGAACGCGCGACGATTCCTCCATGGGCAAGACTTTGGAGCCATAACCATGGGACCCACAGATAAAGCCATTGTCGCTGGTATAAATGATGACGGTATTTTCAATAATCTTCTGCGATTTCAGTTCATCGCGAATCATACCAAGAGCAAAATCAATCGCATAAATCTGCTGGTAATAGATCGCCATGACTTCGTCGTATTTCTTGTCATAATCCCACGACTCAAAACGTTCAAACTGCCTGCCCTGCTTACTCTGTGGTGAGAGATGCTCACCATAACGTCGCCCATAATTCGCAGGTTTGGTAAACTTCTTCCCTTTGTAGACGTGCTCAAAACGAGGATCGGGAGTGGTCGGGCGATGTGGTGCTTTAAAGCTAATCGAAAGGCAAAATGGTTTCTTCTTCGCGACCGATTTCCGGATCACCTCTTTGCCGAACGCCCCGTATGATAAGGTCGAATGAGGATACTTGTTGGCGAAGCGTTTCATCGAGGGATTCTTCGCCGTCGCATAATTTGTCTGGCCCCTCGCACCGCCATAAAAATCAAATTCATCCTCACAAATCCCTTTCCCATCCACCACGATTCCGAACTTTCCTGCAAATGCGGTCAAGTATCCCGCCTCTCGTAAACGCACCGGGTAAGACTTACTCCAAATCTGAGCCGCCATGTCTCCGTGGACGAAATTGCATCCCGTTTTATACTCATACATTCCCGTGAAGACATTGGCCCGGCTCCCCATGCAGATCGCGGTGGTATCGTAGTGACGATCAAAGATCATCCCATCATTTGCAAGCCGATCCATATTCGGCGTTTCTACCTCGGGATTTCCATAACACCCCATCGACAAGGTGTTCTGATCGTCCGCCATCAGGAAGATAATATTGGGTGGGACTTGCTCCTGACCGACTAGAGAACCAACAAGTGCGAGAATCAAAGAGGCCAATTTCATAAGGTCTTGAAGTTATGAGCAGGAAACCCTCACACGCCAAGAGAGAAGACTAATAGACTACTGGCTTTCAAGCTCCCTCTAGACGCCAAAGTGGGAACGGAAAGCGGCGGCATCCTGCCCCACTCCATTGATCTCTCTGTCGACTGATTCCAGCTGAGTCTTCAATCCACTGTCTTCAAAAGTTTGGCGGAGCTTCAGCAATTTCATGAGGTAGCTTTGTCGAAGTGATTCCAACTTGGTATCGAAGGTCTTTTTCTTGCGTGCTTGACGGCCCCTCGCTCTCACAAGATCCTGAAACACCTCGGCAGGAAATCCACTGAGGTTAATTTCTCCGGAAAGGTCACCATTCTCGGGAAGCTTATCTCCGAAAGACCGATAAGCGACCTCGAAGTCTATACGATTATTAATAGAAAGCGTTCGAAACCAAGTGTTCACGTCCGAGACAAAGAAGTCACGATTGCCGAGGAGATACTTGTTATAATCATCAACCTCTTTGGTGACGAGGCGTCGGCCAATTCCCCGGAGCTTGGCAAGCTGACCAGTAGCCGCATTTGGATTATCATTGGTCACGGCCGGGGCATTATCGCCGTCAGAACTCCACTCAATGATAAATCCGTCGGCATTCCCCGCTTTGGGGCTAGCGTCATCCCAGCCAACTCCAGCGGAGCTCTTGAGGTAACGGAGTGCGCGAGCGAGTGGTCCCCCGTCAGGCGAATTCGGTGCCCATGAGGCCTTCGTCCAAGGCTCACCATTTGACCAATACCAAGTATCATTTTTTTTGCGGCCGCCCAACCAGGCAGACTGCTCAAGAAGCAGGGCCGAGTCGAAAAAATTACGCAGAAAAATTCCTTCCAGTGGCTTCGAAATGACCGCGAGGTGGCCATCGGCGGAACCGGCTATCAAGTCCGCTTCATTCCAAGACACCGATTTTTGCACGAGCAAGAAATGGCGATTTTCATGAGCCACCGTGCCGGGCGGCCAATCCGGGCTAGGTGAATCCAAGGTAGGAACAAGACGTTCAAGTTGGGAAGCAAGAGATCCGGAATTCTGACCATCCTTGGACCACTGAATGACGAAAGGATTTTTCTCACCATTGGGCCGAGCGCGGATCACTCCGCTACTGCTCAGAGAGGCATAAGAACCAAGAGTAGTTCCAGGATCTTTAAACTTCCAATCTTCTCCGGAAACCCAAGTCCAGCCTCCCTTCCCCTGGGCACCCCCACCGATCCAGACACGGCGTAATTCGAGATCGCTAATATCTTTGGAGAGAAGATCGATATCCGCTTGGGCAGATGGGGTAGCAAGATGGGCACCATGCATTTCGGCGAATTCCGAGGCTTTGGTCCACGTCATCGGAGTATTTACGAAAAAGAGAAAATGACTGCTCCGGTCGATCGTGTTATCAGGGAACCGATCACGACGTCCATTGTAGAGAGCTGTCCGATATTTGGCGAGGCGATCCATTGGAGTCCTAGCATTTTCGATCGCTAGCAAGCGTAAGCGTTCTTTTTCCAGCTGGACCTCACGCGCTTTCTTTTCTTCTGCCTGACGAACCTTCTTTTCTTCGTCGCGTTTCGTTTGCTCGATCTTTGCTTTACGCTCTGATTCATCGTTCTTTTCTTTCAGCTCCTTAGCGTCGCGCTCCTTTTCAATCCTAGCCTGCTTGTCTTGATAGAGCCCCCACGTGAAAATGATGATCGGGATCAGAACCGCGATGACGATGAGGTTACGAATGATGGGCCAATTACTTCCGGCCTGAATAGAGACGGCAGCAGGGGCCACCGTTTCCAGTGGCGCCGGGTGCCTGTCATCCTCAACTTTGAGGGACGATTTTGGCAATGGCTTGAGCCGCGAACCGGGAGCTCCCTCTCCTTTGGAAAGAGGAACGAGCTTGGGCTTTCCGGAATCCTTTCCATCAGAATTCATATCGTTGGACTTCCGGCGCTTCAACATCGTTGCGGGTGCCGCACCCTCGACCGCCGTGCGCACCGCTTTCTGCCCACTCGTTCCAATATTGGGGAGGACTTTCTCAAGGTCATCCGCCATGTCATCGGCCGATTGAAAACGCAAGGCTGGGTTCCTGCGTGTTGCCTTTTTGAAAATCGGATCCAGCCTCCGATCACACTTAGCGATTGAAGAAGGAGGGCTCGCAGGCTCCTCGGGCATCTTTCCAGTGAGGAGTTCGTAAAGAATCACACCAACCGCATAAATATCGGACTGGACTCCAATCGCCTTAGGGTTGGAAAGAATTTCAGGAGCGACATAGCCCGGAGTTCCAAAAATAGGACCATCGTCCGAATGCTCGGAATCGCTAGCGGCCGCCAAGCCAAAGTCCCCAATCTTAGGCTTAGCGTTGGGATCGAGCAGAATGTTTGCCGGTTTGATATCACGGTGAATGATATTTGCTTCATGCGCGTGCGCGAGTCCGCGACAGATCCCGATGACTAATTCGACAGCAGTCGCTTCGTCGATTACCTTTCCGTAACTAGAATAATAAAGCGACTTGCCCGCAACTAATTCCATCACGATATAGGGCATCCCATCGGCCTCACCAAAATCGTAGATCCCGATAAGATTGTCGTGATTGAGTCTGGCCATCGAACGGGCCTCAGCCTCGAATTGAATCCGAAATGACGGGTCCTCACCAAATTCTTCAGGCAACAGCTTGATCGCCACATTCCGGTCGAGAGAGACCTGGGTCGCCTTGTAAACCGCTCCCATGCCACCAGTCGCAATCAGTGAGGTTACTTCGTAACCATCAAGAAGTTTGCTCAACTCGGAAGGGTCCGGTGGATCAAATTGGATTGGTTCGCTCATGGAGTCAGATGAAATATCAGGAGGTGTGAAAACTGAAGGGGGTAGCCAGAACAATGACGACTCAAAGGAAAAGCGGCAATCCTTGATTTTCAAAGATCGCACGCCAATCTTCGAAGACAAAACATCAATGAACGAAGAATTGATTTATGCGACATTGGGAGAAGAAGGTTTCACTCGATTGACTTCTAAATTTTATGAAAAGATGAAGGAAGACAATCTCGTCGGCCCGATGTATCCAGACAATGACTGGGAAGGTTCCGAGGAGCGTCTACGCGACTTTCTCCTTTTCCGATTCGGCGCGGATCAGCGCTATCTCATAAAGCGAGGTCATCCACGCCTCCGGGGTCGCCACATGCCTTTTAAAATCGGCATCGCAGAACGCGACCGATGGATGAAACTCATGGGCGAAGCCGCTGATGAAGTCATTGCAGATTCCTCGATTCGTACATCCGTGATGGAATTCTTCGCCCAAGTTGCCGACTTCATGCGTAACCAACCAGAAGCGCCCTGTGACCATGCATAACCCACTGATGAAACATCGAGCACCCGTTCTCATTCTTATCGGAGTAATTTGCGTCGTCTCTATTCTGGATTGGATGCACGATTATGGGGCATGGATGATAACCCCGGTCAAAGTCGTCAATGGCTGGGAAGTTGCCTTGGGTGGCAATCTATCGGGTGACGTTTTAGCAACTCTGGCCACTACCCTGACAGCGGGTTTTCTTCACGCCGACGGAAGCCACTTGGGCGGTAACATGCTCTTCCTCTGGCTCTTCGGAGTCGTGGTCTGCGAGCTTTGCAGCTGGCGCTGGATGTTGACAACCTTCCTTCTTACCACTGTTGGCGGATCAATCGGCCAGCTCTTGTTGGATCCGGAGAGCCCCATTCCGGGGCTTGGAGCCAGCGGCGGGGTGATGGGGATGGAGGGGTTTTACTTTGGTCTCGCCTTCCTGCATCCCCGCCCTAATTCACACGTCTGGCCACTCGCCCGGCCCGTCAATTCAACTCAACTGGCTGCCGCCGGAGTTGTCGGAGTTGGCTTGGATTTCATTGGCTTAATGGGCCCGGCCAGCAACATCGGCCACGGCGCTCATATCGGCGGCTTCATCACCGGAATGCTGCTGAGCACCCTAGCAAATCGCTTTATTCCCCGGTAGCAGTAACGAACGATCGCACGATACAACTAGGAAGCTTTACTCCGCTTCCGGGCAGCAAGCGGATGAGCTGAAACGGGTTTAAGCTGGTCATGGCCTAGGAATTCGACAGTTCCGCCGGCGCGAGTGTAATCATCATCAAAATGATGCAGATTTTCCATAACAGAGTGATCAATCACGAATTTGATGAAAATCCCAATCTGCGAGAAGCCCGCAACGCATAATAAAATAGGGTATCCTATAATACCCCTCAGCATTTCTTATCCAGAGACACACGAGATTTTCCCGCCCAAATTCGAACCGAAACAACCTAACTTAATTAAAACAAACTTCAATTGGCAGGCTTTCCTTAAGATCGTTGAATGAGATTTAAAACCTCTTCGCGCGAAGCTGAATTAGAACGAAAAATTCCGCGCATCGAGGACGTTACGGTCCGCGCTCCCGGTTTGCGGATCCCACGCATCGACATGCAGAGGTGTTCGGCCTCCAGCACGACTGCAGCTCCCCGCGGCGACAACTTTTCGTCAATAGCATCGGCGATTTCGCCGGTGAGTCGTTCTTGCACCTGGGGACGACGGGCAAAACCATCCACCAATCTCGCCAACTTGGACAGACCGGTGATCCGACCATCCTTTTCGGGCAGATATGCCACGTGGGCTTTGCCAAAGAACGGGATAAGGTGGTGTTCGCAAATCGAATAAAAGGAAATATCGCGCACCACGATGATCTCGTCGTGCTCCACTTGAAAGGTCTTTTCGAGATGATCCGCCGGCTCCTCACGCAGACCACTGCAGATCTCCCCATACATTCGCGCAACCCGCGCGGGCGTATCAAGCAAACCATCCCTTCCAGGATCTTCCCCAATTGCACCTAGAAGCTCTCGCACGGCATTTTCGATGCGGGAAAAATCAATGTCTTTGGAATCACTCATGGTTTATCGAAAGCCCACCTTAACTGACGAAACCCATTTTGACCAGCGGGCCAATCACATTCTCGCACAATAGGAAAGCGAGCGGCTAGAACTTAGCAAGCTACAAACTACATCTTCTTCTTTTTCCAGGGCACCCGGCCCCGTGCAAAAGGCTTTTCGACCACGAGATAAATAAAGCCACAAGCAATGATTATCACGAAGACCATCGCTGACATAATCAGCGCGTTTATGGGCCAGTTCCCTTTTTCATAAGTCACCACCGGCCCCAGAATATGAGGGCCAAAAATCGCGTGGATAAAGAAGTTGTGAAAGAGGTAAATCGTATAGCACATCATTCCCACCGCCGTAATCCAGCGATTTCGGAACACCCTCCCGAGGTATCGACTTGCGAGGACACACCAAAAAGCGAGCAGTAAAGCAAAGGGCCTCGAACTCACTGTGAAGTGGTAATCAATGAGAATAAAAACACTGATCCAAGCCGATATTCCAATAAGGTCAGCCCACAAAGTCCCGCCCTTTTCACGGATCCTTTTTAAATTCGGAGACAGGTAGAGATCCGCGAGAAGAAGACCGGGCAGGAACCAATTTAACTGACGAATGACCGTGTGCTGCCAAATGCTATCCGTGAAAGCTTGCCACGATCCTCCGCAGAGATGATCGACAGTAAGAATTGCCAAAACTAAGAGAAAACGGCGCAGCAATTTCGGCAGGGCGAAAACTCGGCACAAGAGTGGCACGATCAGATAAAACTGGACCTCAATTTCAAGCGTCCATGCTACGAATAAAAGAGGGTTGTTTTCACCATCGTAAATAAAGCCATGCGCATAAATGAGGCCTGCAAGATAATTGGGTAGTCGGTCCCAACCGCTTCGCTCTATGGCAATTGAAAGGAAAAGAAAAAAGGTGAGCGCAAGAAGGTAGGGAATCTCAATCCTAATGAGACGCCGCTTGAAGTAGTTCTTTGCCAGTGGCTTTTCTTCTCCCCGCAAATAGTGGGCCGCAAAAGGAAGCGCCAAAACGAGCCCCGAGATCAGGAAGAAAATCTGCACCCCAAACCAACCCCGTCCGATTATGGCATGCGGAAGGTGACCAAGTGCTGTGCTAGGATTCGTGGCTAAAAGTTCGGGTGCTGTGGACGGTTCAGAGCCAGAAATGAAAAATCCATGCGAGTGGAACAGAACTACCAAGACTACCGCCAAACATCGGAGCCCATCAATCTCGGGAAGGTAACGACCAGATGAAGTGCGACGTTGAAAAGGCGCAAGGATACGTTCGGACCTTGAGATCCTATCCACTTCCTTGGCCGCCATGCGCGGGATCCTAGGTAAAAATTTCAGTCCGAAAAGCAAAGACCGCTTTCATATTATCTCATGTCCTTTGCCTTCTTTTTACCACACTCTTCAAGCCTCATGGCGCACCAATCTAACGATCCTCTCCACGGCGTGAAACTCGAGCAGATGCTCCTTCATCTAGAAGACCAATATGGATGGGATGAGCTTGCGGACCGCATCCGTATCCGGTGCTTTGCCAATGACCCTTCGCTCAAGTCATGCCTCAAGTTTCTTCGCAAAACACCTTGGGCACGTAACAAAGTGGAAAACCTCTACCGCGAATCAGTTACCTAGGGTCTTTCTTTTTGAGAGGCTCAGCCGCGGGCGCGGCAGCCATCTTGTGAAAGGTCGCCGGCACAGGCGCGCTGAAGGTCATCCGTTTCCCCGAATAAGGATGATCAAAGCTCAGCTCCTGCGAATGCAAGGCGAGGCGTTTGTTGTCACGAATCTTGCGACCATATTTGCCGTCACCCACGATAGGCCAACCTTCATCGGCAAGGTGCACCCGGATCTGATTCTTGCGGCCGGTCAATAAATGAATCTCAAGCAAGGCCCGTTCCCCCACTGTTTTGATCACTTTATACTTGGTTTTCGAAAGCTTGCCCTTCCGCTTGTCAGTCGATGAAAAAACACGGCGCGCGTCATTCTCGATCAAATAACTTTCAATCATTCCCTCATCGGGATTTGGGTGGCCCTCAACAAATGCGAGGTAGGTTTTGGCCGCCTTCTGCCAATTTTCCTGAAGCGTTAGCTTGGCTTTTTCGGTCCGCGCAAAAACGAGGACTCCCGAAGTGTCACGATCGAGACGGTGCACTACAAAGATTCGCTCACGCGACTTATAGTTTCCTTTCTTAACATAGTCATCCAGCGCCGCGTGCGCAGTGCGGCCGCCATCACGCCCCGTTCCAATCGTAAGAAGCCCGGCAGTTTTATTCACCACGATTATGTCACGATCCTCATAAAGGATATCGAGGCCCATCGGTTGATGCTTGCGTTTGCCACGTTTCTTTTTCTCTCCAGCCACGCTGCAGCATGTTCAAATTAACTGAAGTGGAAAAGCGAAAGATGACACAACCCCATATCATCAGCGACGAAGAGTAAAATGTTGGGTGTGTCTGGAAACACCGCGGGCACGATGATTCTCATCAGCATTGATTCAACTCCATGAATTAGAGTGACCCCTATTCCGTGAACCGAAACGAGAACAGGTCGGCATCGTTCAGGACAAAACGCAAGTGGATCGGCTTGCCTGCAAGAACGCTGACATCTGCTCTGCCTTTCCAAGTTACTGTGGCGTCTATCTCGTTCATTGAGAACGGGTCGCAATCTTTTATCGTGAAGTCTGAGAAGGGGCGCTGTTGATCATCCAGAATCTCAACACGGACTGAACCACCTTCCCCAAGTTGAGCGTTGGAATTCACAGTCAGTTTGTCGCCAGCGAAGATCAGCAGCTTGGTGACAAGCTCGCCTTTTTGAGCCTTGGCGCGGACAGAAACGAAACCATCCTTGCGGATCGTAAACCGTCGAACACGAGGGAAGCTACCATCCACGTGCGGGCCTTTGATACCTAGGTTTTCACTGGCATACATAGAAAATTTGTCTGGCTCGCCAGGGAGTTCCACCATCTCCTGCCAGAGATGGTTAGAGCGGATCTTGTCGCGGTCCGACGGCGCCGAGTTCAAAATAAGCGGGTGCTCCATCCAGCGATAAAAATGGATGCCGTCGCGACTAGCCATTAGCATGGGCTCGACAGAACCATTAAACCGCGCCGGGAAACCGAGATAGATATGCGGTGCGCGTTTGTAAGGTTTAACCTCATTGGTATAAAGGTTCTCCAGTTCCATACCCGGCCGGCCATCATCCCGGTGATATATCAGCCACTGGGGGTCGGTCCAGTTGATGAAATCTTTGGAGAAGGTCACCAAGATGTCGCGTTTCCAGCCGGGCGCTTTGATTCCTGATTCGCCTCGCTCGTTACGCAGATGGCGAAAATAAACAGCGTAACGCTTTCGTTGTGCGTCCCAAAACCCCTGGTTACAGGAATCCAGCGAATACTCGCTGCTGACAATCGGTCCGTCGCTCGCAATCTCCCAGTGAATACCGTCAGCGGACTTGTAGGCATAGAGGCCGGTTTTCCCGCAATGGTGCCCCTGACCACTGAACCCTTTGTATCTCGCCGCTGGCGGCTCTGAGGGATTCGTGTCGATAAACGGGTTGAATTGATGTGCTACGATCCAGCCTTTGTCGTCCTTTGCCTTAAAGGTAATATCGTCAAACACCACGTTGTTAGTCTTCGATCCCTTCCAGTCGTAGAGGCCAAGATTTGGTTTTTTGAAGGTGCGTCCATCCTTGCTAACTGCGTAACACATCCGGCCCCCATTAATATCCCTTTCTTTATTAAACTGGGAGGTATGGTGTCCCATATACCAGGCTTTGATCACGCCTCTATCCTGTATGTACTTTGCGTAGCGACACCAGGACCCCTCCCAATCGGCATCGTGGGTCATAGCCACATCCATAGTTTCGGTGGTGGCTGGGGTCATTTCGAACAGTTTCCTTTTGGCGCCGCCGCGCAGGGCGCCGATGATGTAATTATCTACGAAGAGCTCCCTGCGGGAGCCGATGTTAAGTGGTTCCGACTTTAAAGTCGGCGGTTCGAAAGCCATGGGCCGAGAAGGTTGGCCGGCGCCGTCTTGTTCTGTCCGTCGAGTAAGCAGTTTGCGTTCAACACCCCGTCTCCATTCGGGAGAACCCAAATCTGGCCCATGCCCGCCCTTGTCGGCGACCCCAAGCTGATGGGCAAGCGCTCTGGCCCACTCGCCCGACCCAATATCGGGCCCATGCCCTTTCCCGTCGTCAACCGGATGAAGCTTGTCGATCCACTCCGCCCATTTCATCCAATTTTTTGGAGGAGCTGACATCATTGCGGCGCTATTGTCCCAGGTCCATCGTGTCAGTCGATATGGATCTTGCTTTCTCCAAGCCTGCCACCAGACGACAGCCTCCGCCTGTTTTTCCACACCACCCACTTTCACTTTCAACTTCATCCTGAAATTCATCCCTGCCACCACCTGCTGTTGGGCACTTAGGAGTTCGGCCAGAGTCAGTTTAGAAGGCGTTGAATCTTTCAGGTCGTTTATGGCCTTTTCCTGAGCAGTGACTGCGAATTCTGCTGCTGCAATTACATCTTTGTTGCTAACCGGCACTGGCGAATATCCACCAGCCGCATCCGCTGAGAATAGCGATCCAGCAAACCCCAAGGTCATAACCACGATACATAATTTTTTATAGGGCTTCATGCGATCTTCTTCGTTTTAATTTTTTCGCAGAATGTCATAGCACACCAACCGCCTGACGGGAGCCGCGCTTTGACTTTGGGGTGAAGGTTCTAATCACGGTAAAAATTCGACTCTGAGCGGGTAGCCGGTTGTCCAGCACCGTCTTGTTCGGATCTTGCTTTTCCACCGTATCCTGAACCCGGCAATCCGAAAAAAAATATTGCCGATGCAATCCATGCGAAAATGAATCCAAGGGCATCCGCTGCT
>JAQWSX010000139.1 GCA_029242935.1 Akkermansiaceae bacterium | reverse complement strand
TCTACGGGCGCGAATATTGCTCGGCCAGAGGATGTGATGGAACCGTCTGTGAAATCTGCAAGGCTTTGTTCCCCCTGCGAAAGACACCGATTAAGACCAAAAAGCCATAACAAAAGCTAACCTTCTTTGGGTAGGTCTATTCCTTGTCTCCGCGCGGGAAAACATCCAAATGTCACTTTCATTCTTCGTTTTATTTTCTTTACTCCTTGGTTGCACTTTCGAGAATGCGCCCTTGATAAATTCATCACCTCGACTTTTAAACCACAAAATCATGACCATGACTACAAAGTACAGTATCGCCAAATGTTGGCTCGTTGGCTCCGCTTTCACTCTTCTTTCCGTCGCTCCCGTGCTTGCCCAAGAAGGCGAGAAAGCTGCGAAGGACAAAAGTGCTCTGGACAGCTACCTCCTCGAAGGTGGTCCGCTTACAATTTTCATCGTTGCTGTCGGATTGCTGTCGTTGATCAGCCTTACGGTCTTCAACTTTATGAACCTCACCAGGGCCAAGTTTGCTCCCGATGATCTTAAGGCTGCTCTCCTCGATCATATGACAAACTGCCGCGTTCGCAGCGCGATTGAGCTTTCTGCTTCCCATCCCTCCTACCTTGGACGGATGATGGCTTACTCTCTTCCCAACATCGACGCGACTCACCCCGAGGATCTTGGTCGAGACCACGTTGAGGATGCTATCGCTGATTTTTCCATCAATGAGACTCGCAAACAGATGACCTTCATTTCGCTTCTTTCTCTCGTGGCCCAGGCTGCTCCGATGCTCGGTCTTTTCGGAACTGTTTTCGGTATGATTGGTGCGTTTTCCACTTTGGGAGAGAATGCCGGTGCCGATCCAGCGGACCTTGCTGCAGATATCTCGGTTGCGCTTTTGACCACAATGTGGGGACTGATCGTTGCGATTCTTTCTCTTTTTGCTTACTTCTTTTTCAAGAACCGCTTCAACGCCTTGGTCGCTGATTGCCACGCTAGTGCAGAGAATCTCATCAACGCATCTATCCAGACGGTGAATGCTGATGCACATCTTGCTAAGATTCCTGAGGGGATTGCCGTTTAACCCGTGAGAGGGGATGGAATTCTTCCTTCCCTCGTGTTGAGCTACCAAACCACCTTAGAAACCAATGGCCTCCGATAGACTCCGCGCATTCAACAAGGATGATGGCGAGCAAGCCGAGATGGACATGTCGCCCATGATCGACATGGTCTTCCTGCTTCTTCTTTTCTTCCTAGTTATTTCCAACCCTAAGACGATCAAAATCGATCCTAATTTGACCCCTTCCGTAGCTGAGAATGCTCGAGCTGCGAAGACGAAAAACGGAAAAATTGTCGTTAATGTTCGTAATAACGGGGACTTTGTAAAAGTCGATACAAAGTCAAAAATGGCTGATGGTGCCGCCCTTCGCGAATATCTCAAAGCCGAAAAAGAACGGGTTGAATCTAGAGGTAACGAGCCTGTTCTCCATATCCGTTCTGATAAGGAAGTCGAATTCAAGTATGTTCAACGTGTCATCAAGGCCGGCGCTACCGTCGGTCTAAAGCAGGTTGCCTACGCCGCCTTCAACAAGGAATAGCCCAACCTGAAACCCTAGATCGTAAAATTATTCCATGGCACGCCACAAAAAGATTCAAGCGCCTGAGGAAGATGAACCACGTTTGGACATCTCTTCTCTCATTGATGTTTGTTTCCTTCTTCTCATTTACTTCTTGGTAACCACTCAAATTATTAAAAAGGAGCAGGAGTTGAGTACCGCTCTTCCCTCCACGACTCCTTCGGAGACTCCTCCGGAGCTTGCACCAATGCTGATCCTTCTTGAAGCGAACGGAAACATTTCGATCAAGAATGAGACCGGAGTGATTGAGCTTCTCGAATCTGACTCCGATGCCCGTAAGCTGCCGAATCTCTCGGCACGTCTTGATCTTCACAAGAGCGCTGCCGACATGTCGAGCAGCAAGCCCCTTGTCCAAATCAAGGTCGATGGCGATGCTGTTTCTCAGCGAGTGACCGATGTCCTGAATGCCTTGGCTGGCGCCAAGATTACCGAGATCACTTTCACCGATTTTCTCGATCCGGAAGCAGACTGATTTTCACAGTTTCAGGATTCGCTGGAATATACTAAAGAATCTCTAATCTAATCGTTTTAACTCTTGCCCGAAAGGCTGATGAGCCGCTGGCTCTCAGCCTTTCTTTTGCCAACAACTATTCACACCTCCACGCGAATTATGAATTCAATCCAATCCATTCCACGAAAACTGGGTCTCGCCCTTTTTGCCTTCGTTGCTTTGTGCAGTATAAGCTTTGGGGCCTCCATCACCGACATGAACAAGGACGCTCTTGCGGCCATGAAGTCTGGCAAATGGGCCGAAGCTCATGCTGTCCTCGTGAAAGCGACCAACGCATATGATGAGCGAGCTCCACAACTTTACGGACCAAGATTCGGTTGGTTCTGGTACCACCGGGGCTATTGCGAAATCAAGCTCGGCATGTTCGGAGACGCAATGAAATCGTTTGAGAAGTGCTACAAGCGCTATCCAAACACCAAGCCCAAGGAAGGGCAGGCTCCCAGCAAAAACATGTATAACAAGCTATCCCTGCTCATGTGGGGACACGCGGCCAAAGGGGCCGAGGAGTGGGCGACCTCGATTCGCATGTATAAGAAGTTTCTCGAGGAGCGCGACCCAACCCGTGATCGCTATGAGAAGGGGGTCTACTTCATCAATATGGCGATCAACCATTATAAGTTGAACAAGATTTCCGAGGGCAACAAGTATCTCGAGACCGCGATTCAGAACAAGGTGACTTTCCCGACTCCCAACAAGGGTATTATGGCGGCTTTCAATACAATGGTTGCTTCGGTAATTGAGAAAAAAGATGAGGCCGCACTCCTCGATTTCCTCTCAAAAAATCGCGCTCATATCAAACTGGAGCCATTCGAAGCACACGAGTTTTCTTCCCTCTTTATGAAGTTGGCTCAGGACGCCCGCTCGGCCGATATGATCCGCTCAACCTTTGAACTCTATGCGCTTGTTCCCAGCACAGTCGCGGCCATCGATGATATCAAGGGTCGCCTTGCAATGCTTTCAAGTTACGACCGCACGATTCGAGATGGCTCGATGATCGTGAAGAAAGGGGATCTTGACGAAGATCTCGCTGAGCTTGAGGCGGCCGACACCAGCGGCAAGGTGAATGAGGTATACGCCTATCTCAATACTGCTGTTCTTCACGAGGAGGATGGAAATGTTCGAGGTGCCTTTGCAGTCTATGAGCAAATGGAACTCTACTTCCCGAATGCCCAAGTGATGCGCGATGGTGAAGTAAGTGCCGGTCGTGAAAACAACCTTTATAACCTTGTGCGCACCTCGGCTCTGATTGGTGAGGTTCTTATCACCGAGCACTACGGCTCAATTTTTCTCAAGGACTTTCCTGAGAGTAAGTATGTCAACGAAGTCCGTCGTATGATGCTCACCAGCCTCTTCTTTAACGGAGAGTATGAGAAGTGTATCGAGGTTGCTGAAGTGATGCTTCCCAAATTGACAAAGCCTTCTAAGCAGCATGACGTCTGCCTCTTTGTCCTCGGTGGAAGTAAGCACTATCTTGGTGAGTTTGTGGAAGCCCAAGAATACCTAAATGAATACATGTCTAGCTATGGCAAGAATAAGAAAGAGGGTGACAAGCTTCGTATCATGGCGACTTCTTACTTTCAGGCCGCTAACTATTCACGTCTTCAGGAATGGACCAAATCTGCCGAACTCCTCGATAAGTTCTTTGAAAATTATCCTGACCCTAAGAGCAACGTTTATTATCCATTTGCGCTTTTCGACCGCGCTAACTGCTACTATGCGGAAAGCGAATACGAGCCAGCCCTTGAGAAGGTGACCCAGGTCGAGACTCAGTTCCCCGGAGTTTCTGTGATGGAGCAGAATCTCGCTCTTAAAGGAAACATTCTCGAAGGACTTAAAAAATCCGAAGAAGCCGAAAAATACTATCTGATGGCTCTCGAGCTGGCCGAGCAGAAGAAGAACGATATTGTTGCAGGAGAGTGTCTCTTCTACCTCACCTCACTCATCGGTAAGGCCAAGATTGGTAAAGCGGAAAATCCACGAGTTGCCGAAGCTGTCCCTTATTACAACAAGTTCTGGGAAGAGTATGGAAACGAATCACCCTTCAAAGCCAAGGTCGCGGTCGCCGGTATCCCAGGAATGCGTAAGGTTGGGAAAATTGAGGAAGCTCTTAAGCGTCTTCAGACGGTCATTTCTGGTATTGCCAAGGAACCCGGCACTCCTGGGCTCGAGGAGTCTATTGGCTCTTACACTGAGGAATATCTTGAAGAAAAAACACCCGAGGAACTTAAAGATCACTATTACTCGTTCCCCGGAATTGATTCCCGTGATATGGCGACCCGGGCGCTTCTGCGTATCGCGATCATCGGGGTGTTTGAGGAGGTGATCGAGTCTTCCGACCCCGAAAAGGAAGCGGGTCAGATTCGTGATGGAAAAGCGATGATCGAAACTCTCTTCGAAGAGCTTCAAAGGGACTTCAAACCGAAAGATCTCTCTAACTTTATTCTCGTCAGGGTTGGTGATTTTATTCGCAAGACTACCCAACCGCAAGCTGCTGAAATCTATTACAAGGAAGCGCTCAATCGTTCCGATCAATCTCATATGTTCGCTGCGATCTTTGGGCTAGCCGACGTTTACGCGAAGGGCACCTTTGCTCAGAAGAACGAGGCGATTAAGCTCCTAAAGCGGGTTAGTGATGATTCCGATGACAGCGGAGAGAGAGAGGAAGCTCTTTATCTCACGGCTAGTATCCACGCTGATAACAATGCCTACGATGCTGCGATCGCTACTGCCAAGGAGTATCTTGAAACTGATGGGTTCCGCCGATACGCGGTCCCTTGCCGAATGTTACTTGCTGCTTCCCATGACAAGGCTGGGCGTACTGAGGATGCATTGACCGCTTACCAGCAGGTGTGGATTTCCAGTATGGGAACGATCAGGTTTTCTTCCCCTGCCATGAAGCGCTGGATGGAGATTCTCTGGATCCGGGGTAAAACCAACAAAGGTAAGAGTGATCGCCAGTTTGCTTATGAGGGTGGCTATAAGTATCTCAAGATGACCTCGCAGGCTGTCAAGAAAGCTACTAAGAATGAGAAAGAAATGTGGAATGAAGTGCTTCAATTAACCAATACCTATGAAGCGAATTCCGATACCACCAAAGTGGTGGAGCCAGAAGATGAGTGAACTTTTTTAGTAAAAATTGAACGGATCAAAAGATATGAAAAAAATTCTTACTGCAGCCCTCTTTCTCGCCGCCAGTGTGTTTTCCCTGTTCGGGGCAACGGAGGCCCGGATTCTAATTGTCACTGATGAGGACACCTTCACAGGGTGGATGATGGATGCCACTAAATCAAAGTTCCTCTGGCGTGAAACCCAGCAGACCCTTGTGAAGCGGGAGCAGAGCCTCCTCAGTTGCTCGGTCTATTTCCTACAAGCGCCTGAGTTTACTGAAGCTCTTGAGCTCTACAAAAGCCGAAACTATAGGGACGCAGCACCCAAGTTTGCGGCATGTGCCGAGGAGTATGACAAGCTGATCGAGGTGAAAGGTAATCCCACCACTATGGCTTCTTTTTACGAAATGGAATGCTATCGCCGTCTTGAGGATCTTGAAAAACTCTCTGAGCTCGCCGCAAAATTTGAGCCTGAAAACCTCCTCTATAAGTTCCAAAAAAAGCAGTATGAAATATACGGCGTCTTTTGGGATGCCGTTCGGACGAAGAGCTGGGATCGTCTTGATGCGATTTGCCGCGATGAAAAATGGCGAGGAGCTAAGTTGCCTGGTAACCTGCGGGGACAGATTTCCTATTGTCACGGATTGGCGCTTGAGGGAGCCGGCCAACCTGTGAAAGCTCTGAACGCTTATAATAACGCCTTCGTTGCTGATTTCGCTGCCTCAGAGGAGATTACTCGGAAGTCTGCGCTGAATTGCCTCCGGATTATTCTCGATCACGAAGATGTTAAGACTGCTATGGAGCTTTATTCGACCGAGGATTACAGCGACGATTCAAACGGCGCGGCACTCATCAAGGAGGCAACTGCCCTTCTTAAGCTTTGGGATAAAGTTCTTGGTTCTGGCGGGAGTGTCCCTGCCAAATACAAGGCGTTCCTCAAGTATCCTCCCAAGAATAGGTAAGGTGGCTGCTTAAAGTTTAAAAACAACGGCGGTTCCGAAAAGGAGCCGCCGTTGTTTGTGGGATGGGATTGGAAAAATTGCTCTGAGATTAAGTGCCTAATTTTACAGCGGATGCGGCACTAATTTCGATTCGGAGTAAACAAATTCTTTGCCCTCGTAATTACGAAGCACGGTGCGTTCCTCGTTGGACTCCACGATATATTCCGGATTGATAGGGATTTTTCCTCCGCCTCCCGGGGCATCGACGACATATTGGGGGATGGCGTATCCGGAAGTGTGCCCGCGTAAGCCGTCGATAATCTCGATCCCTTTGGAGATGCTAGTGCGCAGGTGAGCTGTTCCTTCGATCAAGTCGCCTTGATAAAGATAGTAAGGTCGAACCCGACACATTAGAAGCTTCTGAACAAGTTCTCTCTGAACGTCAACCGAGTCATTTACCTTGTCGAGGAGGACGGATTGATTGCCCATCATTACGCCTGCGTCGGCCAGACGACCAAGCGCTTCATGAACTTCAGTTGTAAGTTCCTTTGGGTGGTTGGTGTGGATTGAGATGAAGAGGGGGTGGAACTTCCGCAGCGTCGCGCAGAGCTCTGGTGTGATGCGCTGTGGGAGAAAGATTGGAATGCGTGAACCGATGCGAATGAACTGGATGTGGGGAATCGCGTGGAGTTTTGAGAGGAGTTTCTCGAGCTTTACATCCGAGAAGAGGAGGGGGTCGCCGCCGGAAAGGAGGACATCGCGCACTTGGGGAGTCTTTTTTAAATAATCGATCGCCATGTCCCACTGGGTTTCCAGTTTTTGATCGGAAACTCCGGAAACGACGCGTGATCGAGTGCAATAGCGGCAATAAGAAGCGCAGCGATCGGTCACAAGAAATAAGACGCGGTCTGGATAGCGATGGACGAGTCCGGGAACTGGCATGTGTGAGTCTTCGCCACAGGGATCAGCCATTTCGGACGGGTCAGTATGAGTTTCTTCGATGCGTGGAATCACTTGACGTCGAATTGGACAATCCGGGTCGGTCGGGTGAATGAGGTTGAAATAATGCGGCGTAATAGCAGTAGCGAGCTTGGTGCCGGTGAGGAGTATTCCTGCACGTTCCTCTTCGCAGAGAGTGAGATGTTTCTCGATATCAGCGAGTGATGAAACGCGATTTTTCAGCTGCCATTTGGCCGAATTCCAGTCTTCGTGGGGAATATTTTCATTTGCCCAGTATCCTGGCGCGGAGGAGGTGAAGGAAATGTTACTCACGACGCTTTTATTTTAGGTAAGGATAGGGAGATGTCAAAGGACCTGTTTAGGATATCTTAATAGATTCACACGGAGCTATCCACCTTATGAGGGGCTCCGAAGGCCCCTGAGATTCATGAGGGATTTTGCTAGTGGTTCGAGAAGACGGAACAGGAAGACTCCGTCTGCTCAGAACTCGTAGGTTGGACCCACTTATCTTCTCGACCTCCAGAGATAGCGTGAAAGCGCTATTCGAAGCATTAGAGTCCGAATTCCTTGAGCTTGGGCTCGATCGCTTCCGCCCAAATTTCGTAACCCTTTTGTTTCGGGTGGAGGGCGTCAGGCATGACTTCCTTGGTGAGGATGCCCTCGGCGGTGAGAAATCTATCTGAGATGTCTAGGTAGTGAATGCGCTTTCCGTTGTGGAATTTTGAGATGAGCTTGTTGATTTCAAGGTTGTTTTTCCGTTTGGCGTCACCGGGTTTAACCCCGCGCGGGAAGACGCCGAGGAGCAGGATTTTTGCCTGCGGACAACGAGCGCGGAGAGTAGAAACGATTCGCTCAACGCCATCACGAACTTCAGTTGGATCCTGCATGATGTGCCCAGTGTTGTTGGTGCCAATCATGACGACGGCCGCTTTTGCTTTTTTCTGGTTTCGAAGATTTCCATTATCCAGACGCCAGATCACGTGTTCGGTACGGTCTCCAGAAATACCGAGATTGAGAGCTTTGCGGTTGGCGTAGTATTTTTCCCAAGTTCCTTTACCCGAACCTTCCCAGCCTTGGGTGATAGAGTCGCCGATGAAGAGGAGGTCGTGTGGTTTCTTGGCGTTTTTATTCATCGATTGGTGACGTTTCATCCACCATTCACCCTCGCGTGGCTCGCCGATAATAGCGGAGTGGACGCGATATTTTTTACGAGCAGAATCAAGTTCTTGCTTCATTTCGTTGAAGACGACGGCATAGGCTGGATCATTGTGGACCGATTTCATTTCCTGTGGATCCTTCTTCATGTCGAAAAGTTGGTATTCTTTGGTCTTGGGGACCCAGAAGATCTTGTGATCTGCAGTTCGGACTCCGTCGTGGGCGGCTACGTTATGAGTGCGCTCGCCGGAGTAACGGTA